>DASTPT010000063.1:0-26773 GCA_035762085.1 Actinomycetota bacterium
CCAGCCAGTTCGAACGTCATCTCCTCCCACCCCATGGGCGCCCCCGGCAAGGGAGAGGGCTGCAACCTACCCACGGGGTGCTCGATGTTGGACGACCTGACGGGTTGCTCCCAGAGGGTGACGCGGTAGGCGGCGGCCAACTCCCATGGTTCGTCGTCGTAGACGTCCGGAGCCGGTCTTGCGTCCACGAACTAAGCCTAGAACCTTGGGCTGTCGAGAGTGCCCTTCTCGACCTTGATGAGCAGGGGGTGATGTACGCCGCCGTCGCGTGACCGGCGTCACACGCCCGCGTCCCAGGCTACCCGCCGCGGTAGACCGACTCCACCGAGTTGGGGTAACCGTCCATCGCGATGGCGACGCGCGTCGCCAGCCAGGCACGGTCTTCTGAGCCGGTGCGGGTGTCACCATCGGACCCCTGGCGCGTTTCTGACCCCGAGGTGGGTCAAGACGGTCGGTTCGCTCCAGGTGCGTCAAGAAGCCCTGTCCCTGACAGTGGATCCGACTCGGGGTGGTGACCGCCCGAGGAACGACCCTCCAAACGTATCTTCCCGGGACCCAAGGATCGGCTTTGCCCCCAGGTCGTTAGCAAATGTTTGCACGTCCGGGAACGAGAAGGGGTCCCGCCTGGGCGAGACCCCTCCTGACCTGCTGTTCCTTCGTCGCGGGGACAGGATTTGAACCTGTGACCTCTGGGTTATGAGCCCAGCGAGCTACCGGACTGCTCCACCCCGCAGGTCGATGCTAGCAACCGCCCTCGCGAAGCGGCAACGGCTGCGGAGGATGTGTCTACCGAAGGGGTGCCTCGCCTTGGCCGCCGCCGGCCGAGCGGTCGACCTCGCGCTGGCGGAGCTCGACGCGGCGGATCTTGCCGCTCACGGTCTTCGGGAGCTCGTCGACGAACTCGATCTCGCGCGGGTACTTGTACGGGGCGGTGATCCGCTTCACGAAGTCCTGGATGTCCTTCACGAGCTCGTCGCTCGCCTCGTAGCCTGCCTTCAGCGCGACGAACGCCTTCACGATCTCGCCCCGGAGCGGGTCGGGCTTGCCGACCACGGCGGCCTCGGCGACCGCGCGGTGTTCGACCAGGGCCGACTCGACCTCGAACGGCCCGATCCGGTACGCGCTCGAGGTGATGACGTCGTCGGCGCGCCCGACGAACCACAGGTAGCCCTCGTCGTCCGTGTACGCGGTGTCGCCTGTGTCGTAGAACTCGCCGCGGACGCTGTACCGGGTGGCGTCCTCGTCCCGCCAATACTCCTTGAACAGGCCGACCGGACGCTCGGGCAGCACGCGGACGCCGATGTGGCCGGTCTCGCCCGCGCCGAGCGGGCCGCCGTCGTCGTCCACGATCCGGACGTCGAACCCCGGGGTCGGCTTGCCCATCGAGCCCTCGCGCACGGGCACGCTGCGGTAGTTCGCGACGAGGTTCACGGTCTCGGTCTGTCCGTAGCCGTCGTGGATCGTGAGTCCGGTCGCCTCCCGCCAGATCCGGATCACCTCGGGGTTGAGCGGCTCGCCGGCTGCGACGACGTGGCGCAGCCGGCCCCAGTCGTACGCCGACAGGTCCAGCTGCACGACCGCGCGGAACACGGTGGGAGGCGCGCAGAGCGTGGTGATGCCGTGTTCGCCGATCAGGCGCAGGGAGCGGTCCAGGTCCATCCGTCCCCGCACGTCCCACAGGAACACCGCGGCGCCCATCCGCCACTGGCCGAACAGCTTGCCCCAGGCGGCCTTCGCCCAGCCCATGTCGCTCATCGTCCAGTGGAGGTCGCCCTGGTGCAGGTCCTGCCAGAACCGCGCCGTGATCTCGTGCCCGATCCCGTACGAGGCCTGCGTGTGCAGCACCATCTTCGGGTGCCCGGTCGTACCCGACGTGAAGTACAGGACGAGCGGGTCGTCGGCGAGGGTCGGCACGAGGTCCGGCGCCGCGTCGCTCGCGCCCTCCAGGCCCTCGGCCCAGTCGAGCCAGCCGGCGCCCGCCCCGCTCCGGACGCAGATCGACGTCCGGAGCGTCTCGGCCCGGTCGCGCGCCTCGTCGATCTTCGGCACGCTCTCCTGGTCGACGATGGCGGCCACGGCCTCCGCGCGCTGCACGCGATAGGCGATGTCGCGGCCGGTGAGCAGCGAGGTCCCGGGCATCGGGACGGCGCCGAGCTTCATCAGCCCGAGCATCGCGATGTGCCACTCGGGGATCCTCGGGAGCATGAGGAAGACGCGGTCGCCCCGCCCGATCCCCTGCGCGGCGAGGAAGTTCGCCGCGCGGTTCGAGAGCCGCGCGAGGTCGTCGAACGTGAACCGCCTGACGTTCGCGCCGGTCTCGTCCACCGCGAGGAGCGCCAGCCGGTCGGGATCTCGAACGGCTCGGGCGTCCACGACGTCGCGGGCGTAGTTGAAGCGCTCGGGGACGTCCAGGCGGAAGGTCCGCCGGGTCTCCTCGTAGTCGAGCATGTTCGGCGCGAGATCCTGCTTCACGCGTCCTCCTTCGGCCGATGGCGCCACCGCCATCGTGGCGGACGAGCGACCGGTCGGGTCAGGCCGAAGGACTCGGCGTCGGCGTGCCGGGGGTCGCAGCGCCCTCGAGCTGCGCGGCGAGCTCGTTCGCCTGGTTCACGGCCTCGGCCGCGGCGTCGACCTCTGCCTGGTACGTGGCCAGGTCGCCCGCGACCAGCGCCTCCTGCGCCGCGGCGAAGTGCGTTTCGGCCTCGGCGAGCAGGTCCTGGATCTGCTGCTGGACGCTCCCGGTGGGAGGTTCCTCGCCGTCGGGCTCGATGACCTCACCGGACAGCGAGTCCGTCAGCGCCTCGCTCAGCGTCGTCCCGATTCCGACGCGCCCGCCGTTCACGACGACGACCCGCTTCAGCTCGGGGATCGCGTTCGTCTGGTTCGAGCGGACGTAGACCGGCTGGACGTAGAGGAGGCCTGGGTCGATCGGGATCACGAGGAAGTCCCCGAAGAGCACCTCGGACCCGCCCTGCGAGAGCAACGTTCGCTCCGCGGAGAACCGCGCGTCCTGGTTGATACGCGAGAACACCTGGGTCGGGCCGTCGATGTTCTGTCCGGTGGGGAACTGGAAGGCGAGGATGTCCCCGTAGTCCTCACCCGGGTCCGACCGGGCGGCCATCCACGCGACCATGTTCTCGCGGCCGAGCGGGGTGAAGGGCTGGATGAGGACGAATTGCGCTTCGGTCTCGCCGGGCACCCGCATCAGCAGGTAGTACGGACGCATGAGGAACTTCGTCGTCTGTGTCGAGAGGGTGGGGTCCTCCGGGATCGCCCAGAAGTCCTGGTTCCCGTAGAAGACCACCGGGTCGGTCACGTGGTAGCTCGCGAACTGCGCCGTCTGGACCTGGAACAGGTTCTCCGGGTAGCGGAATTGCGCGAGGAGCGACGCCGGCGCCTCGTCCATCGGCGTGAACAAGTCCGGGAACGCGTTCTGCCAGACCTGGATGATCGGATCCTCGTCGTCGGTCACGTAGTAGGTCACCGACCCGTCGTAGGCGTCGACAACGGCCTTGACCGAGTTGCGGATGTAGTTCGCCTTGCCGACGAGCGGAGGCGCTCCGGCCTGTTGCGACGTGTGCTCCTCGAGGAGCAACGGTTGCGAGTACGGGTACTGGGCCGTCGTGGTGTAGGCGTCCCAGATCCACATCAGTCGGCCGTCGACGACGGCCGAGTACGGATCGCCGTCGAACTTCAGGAACGGGGCCGGCTTCGGGACCCGCTCGTAGATGCTCCGGTAGATCATGATCCGGCTGTCGCCCTGGATGAGGCCGGAGATCAGCAGGTTGACGTCGCGGAACCGCCACGCGAACAGCGCCTGCTTGAGGAAGCCGCCCATCGGGACGCCACCCTCGCCGTCGTACTCGAAGGTCTTCTGTTCCTCGTCGCTCGTCGCCGTCCCCTGGTAGTCGAGCTCGTCCGCCCCCGTCTTCACCACCACGAACGGCACGTCCGACAGCTCGCCGAAGTAGATGCGCTGTCCGTTGTCCTCCAGCGGCGGCTCGCCGATCGGAGGGATGTCCCGGAGCGTGAACTGCGGCGCGCCCTCGGTCGTGGCGGTGTTCACCGCCGAGGCGACCGCCCCGAACCCATGCGTGTACACGAGGTGTCGGTTCTGCCACGTGGCGTCGCCAGGGATGTTGGTCTGGCTCACCTCGCGAGCCGAGATCATCACGAGCCGACGTGCCCCCCCGATCGAGTAGCGGTCGACGTCCACATCGCTGAAGTCGTAGTACTGCCGGATCCGCTGCAGACCCTTGAAGTCCTCGACGAGGACCTCGGGTCGCCACAGCCGGATGTTCGAGATCGTGGTCTCGTTCCCCTCGATCGAGGCCGAGTCCACCGACGCCGCGACCGTGCGTTGCTCGGGCTCGATCCGGTCGAGCCCGAACGCGCGGCGCGTCCCCGCGATGTTGCGCTCGATGTACGGCCGCTCCTTCTGGAGCTCCTGCGGTCCTACCCGGAACCGCTGCACGAACGCGGGGTACGCGGCGCCGGCCACGATCGAGGCGAGTGCTAGCAGCCCCACCGCGATGACCGGGAGCGCCCACCCACGGAGTCGGATATTCACGAAGAACAGCACCGCGCACGCGACCGCGATGAAGATGAGGATCCGCAGGGCCGGCATCTGCGCCTTCACGTCCGTGTACGAGGCACCCGCGACGACGCCGCGCTCCGACAGCATCAGGTCGAACGTCCCGAGGTAGTAGCCCAACGCCTTGACGAGCAGGATGATCCCGAGCAGCACCGACAGGTGCGCCTTCACCTGCGGCGTGACCTTCTCGCCGAGGGCCTGCGCCTGCGGCCGGATCCCTCCCCACAGGTAGTGCGCGAGCGAGACGATGACCGTGATGCCGACGAGCGCCGAGAACAGCCACCCTTGCAGGAACTTCAGCCACGGCAGGCTGAACACGTAGAACGCGACGTCGCGCCCGAGCTCGGGATCCGTCAGGCCGAACGTCACGCCGGAGGAGTTCCGCCACAGCAGGAACGCCTGCCACTGCGACGTGACGCCCATCCCGACGAACACGGCGATGAGCAGCGAGAAGGCCGGCAACAGCCATCGCAGGTAGGGCTCGGCCGCCATCCGGTACCGGTCGAGGATCTCCTGCTCGAGCGTCAGCGGCCGGAAGCGGGGCGTGATCCGGCGGACGATGAGGAGGTTCGCGTACAGCGCCGCGAAGAACGCCAGCCCGAAGACGAGCGCGAGCAGGAACTTCGTCTGCAGGATCCCCCAGAACACGTCGCTGAACCCGACCTCGCGGAAGAACAGGACGTCGACGAAGAAGCCGGACATCCCCGTGAACAGGAGCAGGAGCAGGACGACCGCGCCGACCACGACGATCGGCCAGCGACGGCGGATGCCTGTGACGGGGATCCGGGCGACCACTCCCACTCCTCTCAGGGGAACGGCGGCCAGCGTATCACCGGCCTCCGGATGGTCGGCCGAGCGCTCATCCCTCGCCCTCGAGGTACGCGAGGGCGTCGTCGAAGGTCTCGACCACGACGAGCTCTAAGTCGTGATCGCCCGCCGCACGAGCCTCCTTCAGGTTCTCCTTCGGGACCAGGAAGACATCGGCGCCGGCATCGTCGGCGGCCCTGAGCTTCTCGCCGATGCCGCCGATCGGGTAGACCGACCCGTCGAGGAGGATCATCCCGGTGCCGGCGATCGTCCGGCCGCCGGTGAGGTCTCCTGGGGTCAGGAGGTCGTAGAGACCCAGCGCCCACATCAGACCGGCGGACGGGCCGCCGATCGCGCCGCTCGAGATCCGCACGTCGATCGGGAACGCGTTGATCAGCGAGACGCCCACGATGGGCCGCTCCTCGCCGCCGCAGGGCTCGCGCACCAGCCGGACCGTCTCGGGCTCCCCGTCCACGGTGACGTCGAAGGTCAGGACGCTCCCGGACCCGGCCGACTCGATGGCGCGCGACGCGGCGTGCCGGTTGTCCACGGGCTCGCCGTCGATCCGCCGGATCAGGTCGCCCGGGTACAGCTCGCCGTCGGCGGCGCAATCGTCCACAACGCCCTCGACGAGGACGCCTTCCCCGTGCTCCCTCGGGTAGTCGGTGAGCTCCTCCAGCACGACGTAGGTCGCGTCCAGCTTGCTCTGGTCCATCTGACTGATCGCGCGCTGCCGCTCGACCTCGACCGGCTCGCCCGAGGGATACACGCGCTCGCGCCGCACGACCGCTCGGTCCGGATCGAGCCACGCGCCGACCACGCCGAACCCCGTGAGCTGGCTGAACACGACCGAGGTGAGCACGAAGCGGCCCTCCGACGGGTACCGGGGCGCGCCGTCCACGCGGATCAACGGCTCGACGTCCCGCGCCGGCCCCGGCCCGACCGAGTAGTAGGGCAGGAAGACGTACCCACCGACGTAGAGCACGGCGGCGGCGAGCACGAGCAGCGCGATGCGGAGCGGACGCACGGTCGCATCATCGTACGGAGGACGCTCGATGCGTGACCCGCCGGGCGGTAGGCTCCCGACACGGTGCGATACCTGCTGGTGGTCCTCGTGTCGCTCGGAGCCGGCGCGATCGCGTACGTCGTCACGATGCGCTCCGGCGAGCGCGAGCTCGCCGTCGGATTCGAGCCCGAGGCGGCGGACGAGCCCGGCGCGGCCCCGCCGCTCCACGCCGGGTACACCTACCTGAAGGTCGAGGTCACCCGGGGGCCGTCGATCCGCGAGCGGCTCCAGGGGTTCGTCGGGTCGCTCGCGCTCGTCGCCGTCGCGATCGTGGCCACGGTCGGGGCGCTCTGGGGGCTCGGGGTGCTGATCGCCCGGCTGATCGAGTCGTTCGTCGAGGACGGCGGGAGCCAGCCGCTGCCGTAGGTCTCAGCCCATGCGGACGACGCGCTGCTTCCGGCCGTCGTCCGGCGGCCGTCGGCGGACCAGCTGGAAGGAGCTCTTGTAGTCGTCCAGGTGGTCGAGCATCGCGCCGGCCCCGAGCACCACGGTCTCGAGCGGCCGCTCGGTCAGGTGCACCGGAACCTCGCACTCCTGCGAGAGCAGCAGGTCCAAGCCGCGGAGCAACCCGCCGCCGCCCGTGAGGAACATCCCGGTCTCGAGCACGTCGTGCGTGAGCTCGGGCGGGGCCTCGGCGAGCGTGCGGCGCGCGACCTCGACGATGCGGCGGACCGGGCCCGACATCGCCTGCCGGACCTCGTCCTCGGTCACCCGAACCTCCCTCGGGGCGCCCGAATCCAGCTCACGCCCGGTGACGATCGCCGTGCGCGGCTTGCCGCCGGGGAAGGCCGACCCGATCGCGATCTTCAGCTCCTCGGCCGCCTTCTCCCCGATCATCACCCCGTAGCGGCTGCGGAAGTGATCCTGGATCGCCTGGTCGAGCTCGAAGCCGCCGACGCGGACCGACCGGCCGGCGACGACCCCGCCCATCGAGACGACCGCCATCTCGGTCGTGCCGCCGCCGATGTCCACGATCAGGTTTCCCTGCGGTTCGTGGATCGGCAGGCCGGCACCGATCGCGGCGGCGAGCGCCTCCTCGACGAGCACGACGCCTTTGCCGCCGGCGAAGCGCACGGCCTCGTCGACCGCGCGCCGTTCGATCTCGGAGGACTCGGAGGGGATGCACGCGATCACGCGCGGCTTGGGGAAGCGCGAGACCCCCACGCGCCGTAGCACGACCTGGATCATCCGCTGCGTGATGTCGAACTCGGTCATGACGCCGTGGCGGAGCGGCCGGACGGCGACGATCTGGCCCGAGCGGCCGCCGATCATCTGCCAGGCCTCGTCGCCCATCGCCTGGACGACGCCGGTCGAGGCGTCCATCGCGACGACGGTCGGCTCGTCGAAGACGATCCCCTCACCCTGCTTCACGACGAGCGTGTTCGCCGTGCCGAGGTCGATCGCGATGTCCCGTCCCACTAGGCCCCCATCACCCACCGCGAGTCGCCGGCCACCAGGTGTTCCTTCTTCCAGATCGGGACGTCCTCCTTCAGCCGCTCGATCCCACGGCGGCACGCCTCGAACGCCTCGGCGCGGTGCGCGGCCGAGCAGGCGACGATCACCGAGGTCTCGCCGATCGCGAGCGAGCCCGTCCGGTGCCACAGGGACACCCGGCGGAGCGGCCACGACGAGAACAGCTCCTCCCCCAGCTCCCCCAGGCGAGCGAGCGCCAGCTCCTCCCAGGCCTCGTACGTGAGGCCGGTCACCGAGCCGGCGTCGGAATGGTCGCGCACGGTCCCGAGGAACACGCACGTGCCGCCCGCGGCTGGGTCGGCGACGGAGGCGACCGCCTCTGCGGGATCCAGGGGGTCGGCCGTGACACGGATCGAGAGACCTTCGCGCACGCCGACCATCCTAGCGAGGAGCCGCGCGGACTCGGGCGGAGCGCGGGACCCGTACTACCCTGGGTGCATGGCCGATCCGCAGGAGCCGAACCCGTTCGGCGCGCCGCTCGGGGACATCTGGAACGACGTGCCGCTGTTCCGCGAGATCCAGCGCGTCCTGCTCTCCTCGAGCGGGCCGGTCAACTGGGAGCTCGCGCGCCAGGTCGGGGTCGCGACCGCCTCGTGGGGCGCCGAGGATCCGCGACCGACCGACGAGGACCGACGCACGTTCGAGGACGCCGTGCGCGTCGCCGAGATGCACGTCGCCGCGTTCACCGGTCTGCAGCCGCCGAACGACGTGCCGGTCGTGAAGGCCGTCCGGCGCGCCGAGTGGATCGCCGAGAACCTCGAGGGCCTGCGCGCCCTGCTCGAGCCCTCGGCCGCCAAGCTCGGCGAGGCGATCGAAAGGGTGCAGGGCACGCAGATGCCGGAGGGCGCACCGGAGGGCGCGATGCAGATGCTGCGCCAGATCTCGCCGCTGCTGCTGGGGGCGCAGGTCGGATCCGTGCTCGGCGCGCTCGCGCAACACGTCCTCGGGCAGTACGACGTCGCGGTGCCGCGCCCGGCCGGCGCCGGTGCGCTGCTGTTCGTCGTCCCGAACATCGCCGTCTTCGAGCGCGACTGGTCGCTCGACCGCACCGAGTTCCGGACCTGGGTGGCGCTGCACGAGGTGACCCACCGGTTCCAGTTCTCGCGGCCGTGGGCGCTCCCCCGGTTCCGCGAGCTGCTCGAGGACTTCCTCAGCACGCTCGAGCTCGACGTCGAGGGGCTGCAGCGACGGTTCGAGAGCCTGGACCCGTCGAACCCCGAGGCCGTGCAGGAGATGTTCACGGGTGAGGAGGCGCTGTTCGGAACGGTGCTCGACGCCGAGCAGCGCCTGAAGCTCGGCCGGATCCAGGCGTTCATGGCCGCGGCCGAGGGCTACGGCGACCACGTGATGCACGCGCTGGGCGCCACCCTGCTGGGGACGTACGGGCAGATCGAGGAGGCGATGCGCCGGTACCGCGAGTCCGAGCACACGGATCCCGTGTTCGAGCGCCTGCTGGGCATCGAGATGAAGCGGGAGCAGTACCGGCAGGGCAAGGCGTTCTGCGACACCGTCGTCTCGCTCACCGACGAGGCGACGCTCGCGCGGATGTGGGGCTCGGCCGAGGCGATGCCCTCGCTCCCCGAGATCGACGAGCCCCGCCTGTGGCTCGCCCGTACCGCCTGACGGACGTCGTCGCGCCCGGGCGGTCGACCGCACCGCCGAGGGCTCCGGCTATCATTGCGGCCCGATGGCGAAGGGTGAGCTCGTCTTCGCGAACGCCGTGGACCGCCGCATCTGGGACACCCAGGGGGAGCGCGGTCCCGGTGGCATCTACCTCTCGGGCGCGCCGGGCCGCGCCTTCCCGTTCGTGCTGTTCCGGGCGTGGAAGGTCGCGAACGGCCTGGTGACCGAGGAGGTCCGGTTCATCGACCCGTCGGGCAGGACGGTGCACCGCTGGGGTCCGGAGGCCCGCCACATGAAGGGATCGATGGACCTCACGGTCGAGACCGACGTGATCGAGGACGCGACGCTCCAGGCGACCGGCACCCACATCGTCTCGTTCATGGTCGACGACGAGATCCTCGGCGAGATCGAGGTTCCCGTGTACGTCCAGCAGGCGCCGACGAAGCTGCCGAAGGAGACGGAGGACGGGCTGAGGAAGTCCGACGTCATCTGGGTGGGCGTCGATCACGGCGGCCGGCGGACGACGGTCCCCGCGTGGTTCGCGTACAAGAGCGGCCGGATCCTCGTGCTCTCGCAGCGCGAGCCGGGCCCGGACGAGCAGACGGTCCCCGGCGTGCCCGGCGCGCACGAGCTGGTCGTCACGACCCGTCGCAAGGGGCGAGACACGTCGCTCGAGGAGTTCCCGGTGTCCGTTCGCCTCCTCGAGGGCCCCGAATGGGAGGAGGCCGCGAAGGCCCTCGCCGACCGGCGTCGGAGCCGCGTCGGCTCCCCCGACGACTCGATCGCCCGCTGGCGCGGCTCCTGCGAGATCGCGGAGCTCACGCCCGTCGTGCCGGGCTAGCTCTTCCGGACCCTTGAGATCGCGGCCCCGTCCCGGCTCAGGTGCCGACGATCGGCAGCGGCCTGCCGATGCGGTTGAGCGATCCGGACACGAACGGCTCCACCCGGACCTCCGCGTAGCCGGCCGCGCGAACCGCGTCCTCGAGCGCTCGGCGGCCCTCCACCGTCGTCGCGCGAGGCAGGTCCTCCGGCCCGAGCTCCACACGCGCGAGGGGCCCGAAGTGGCGGACCCGCAGGTCGCGGAAACCGAGGCGCTTGAGCGCCGACTCGGCGCGATCGACCTGCCGCAGCGTGGGCACCTCGACCGGCGTGCCGTACGGGAGCCGGGAGGACAGGCACGGCGACGCGGGCTTCGCGGCGTTCGGCAGCCCGAGGTCGCGGGCGATCGCACGCACCTCGACCTTGCCGAGCCCGGCCTCCACGAGCGGGTGCCGGACCCCGCGCTCGGCGGCGGCGCGCAGCCCGGGCCGCCAGTCGCCGAGGTCGTCGGCGTTCGCCCCCGAGAGCACCGCTGCGAGGCCCCGGCGCCTTGCGACCGCATCGAGCACCTCGTACAGCTCGACCTTGCAGTGGTAGCACCGGTCGCGCCCGTTCCGCCGGTAGCCCTCGCTCGAGAGCTCGTGGGTGGCGACGGCCTGGTGCTCGATCCCGATCGCCTGGGCGACGGCCCGCGCGCCGTCGAGCTCGCCGCTCGCGAGGGCGGGTGAGACCGCGGTGACGGCGACGGCTCGATCGCCGAGGACGCGCGCGGCGGCCGCCGCGACCACGGACGAATCCACGCCGCCCGAGAACGCGACCACGGCGCTCGGAACCCCGGCCAGGGTCGCCTCGAGCTCAGCGATCGCGCC
The DNA here is from genome assembly GCA_035762085.1 of Actinomycetota bacterium. Lineage (GTDB taxonomy): Bacteria > Actinomycetota > UBA4738 > UBA4738 > HRBIN12 > HRBIN12. The sequence continues at coordinate 11,252 of DASTPT010000063.1, forward strand.
CATACAGCTCCTGTCCGGCGGCGAGCGCCGCGGCCCACACCTGCTTCACGGGCCGCCCGGTGGCCCGAGCCACGCGCGCGCAATCGTCGTGCTCGGGCGCCACGTTCACGACACGCCCGTCGAGCACGCCGAGCTTCACGCCGATGACGTGTCCATCGACGTCGACCTCGCGGCGCTCGCGGTCGAGCTCGTACCGTCGCAGGTCGACGACGCGGACCCCGAGCGTCGAGGTGTGCTCGAGCAGCGCGCGGGCGACCCCGGCCTCCGACTCCGGCCTGGCCAGCGCGCTCACGACGACCCCCGGACGCCCCTTCTTCATCTGGATCGGGGTCGTCCACACGTCGACAGCGCCGGCCTCGAAGCACCGCTCCACGGCGTCGGGGACGAGCTCGGGCAGCAGGTCGTCCACCCCCGCCTCGAGCAGCACGACCTCGGCGGGCGCCGGCGCGTCGAGGGCCTCGCCGAGCACGACGCGCAGCACGTTCGGCCGGTCGGCCGGGTCGCGCGTCCCCGCCCCGTACCCGACCCGCTCGAGCGACATCCGCGGGAGCGGGCCCCACGCCGCGCAGGCCTCGGCGACGAGCGCCGCGCCGGTCGGGGTCACGAGCTCGGCCGAGGTCTCGACGCCGACGAGGGCCGCGCCCTCGAGGATCGCGAGCACCGCCGGCGTCGGCGACGGCAGCCTGCCGTGCTCGACGTCGACGAGGCCGCGCGCGTACGGCACCGGCGAGCACACGACCCGCTCCACCCCAAGCGACTCCAGGAGCACGAACGCGCCGCACAGGTCGATCAGCGTGTCCGCCGACCCGAGCTCGTGCAGCCGGACCTCCTGGGGGGCGACGCCGTGCACCAGGGCCTCGGCGGCCGCCAGCCGCCCGAGCGCCGACGCCGCCCGCTCCCTGGGCCACGCCGGGATGCTCGATCCCTCGATCGCCTCCCGCAGCTCGGGCACCGATCGCCGGCCCCGGTCCGCGGGCTCGACGACGTCGACGTGCACGGCGGGCACCCCCCCGCGGGACACGCGCGTCACCTCAACGCGCACGTCCGCGAGCCCCAGCGCGGCGGGTAGCTCCGCGAGCCGTTCCTCGGGCGCGCCCAGGTCGAGCAACGCCGCGAGCAGCATGTCGCCGGCGACGCCGCCGATGCAGTCCAGGTACGCGACGCGCGTCACGCCGCCCGCCTCCGGGCGATCCGCGCCGCCACGGTCCCCGCCCCAAGGCCGTCGTCGATGCCGACCACCGCCAGGCCATCCACGCACGACGCGAGCATCGCGTTCAGCGCGGTCGTGCCGCCGTGCGCGGAGCCGTAGCCGACGCTCGTCGGGACGCCGATCACGGGGCACGGGGCAAGGCCGCCGACGACGCTCGCGAGCGCGGCGTCCATCCCGGCGACGACGACCACGCAGTCGGCCCCCATGATGTCGGGCAGGGCGGTCCCCAGACGGTGCAGGCCCGCGACGCCGACGTCCTCGTGCACGCGGACCTCGACGCCGAGCAGCTCCGCCCGGATCCGGGCCTCGTGGACGACCGGTCCGTCGCTCGTCCCGCCCGAGACGATCGCGACGCACCCGCGCGGCTCGGGGACGCGACGGCGGACCCACACGGCGCTCGCGAGCTCGTGCTCCTCGGCCTCGGGCATCGCCGAGCGGACGGCGTTCCGCACCTCGGGGGTTGCGCGGGTCACGAGCACGCTCGACGCCCCGGCGCGATCGAGCGCCTGCGCGATCGCCACGACCTGCGCCGGCGTCTTGCCCTCGGCCAGGACGACCTCGGGGGCGTCCTGACGCTGCTCGCGATGGGTGTCGACGGTCGCGAAGCCGAGCTCGACGAACGGACGCGCGGCGAGCCGCGCGGCCGCGTCGTCCGGCGTCACCGTGCCGGCGGCCACGGCGGCGAGCAGGTCGGCGATCTCGGAGCGCCGGGTCACGGGCGGGAGTCTACGCTGGCATCCCCCGAAGGACGGTCCTCGGCTCCGCCGGGCAGGCGGCCCTCATCCGAGGGTCCGGCCGAGGACCTTCGCGAGCGCCTCGAGGTCCTCCGACAGCGCGAGGAGCTCCGCCGGCCGCAGGGCCTGTGGACCGTCGCACAGGGCCACGCCCGGGTCGGGGTGGACGTCCACCATGACGCCGTCCGCGCCCGCCGCGATCGCGGCACGAGCCATCGGCGCGACGAGCTCGCGGTTGCCGGTGGCGTGCGAGGGATCGACGATCACCGGCAGGTGGCTCTCGAGCTGCGCGACCGCCATCCCGCCCAGGTCAAGCGTGTTCCGCGTGGCCGTCTCGAACGTCCGGATGCCCCGCTCGCACAGGATGACCTGGGAGTTGCCGCGCTGCGCGATGTACTCGGCGGCCATCAACCACTCCTCGATCGTGGCCGAGAAGCCGCGCTTCAGCATCACCGGCTTGTTCGTCGAGCCGGCGGCCTTCAGCAGCTCGAAGTTCTGCATGTTCCGCGTGCCGATCTGCAGCGCGTCCGCCCACTCGGCTACCAGCTCGACGTCGCGGGAGTCGACGACCTCGGTGACGACCGGGAGCCCGGTGTCATCACGGCACGCCGCGAGGATCTCGAGACCCCGCGCCCCCAGCCCCTGGAAGGAGTACGGGGACGACCGCGGCTTGAACGCTCCTCCGCGCAGGATCGCCGCGCCGGCCGCCTTCGCGGCGCGACACGCCTCGAACGCCTGCTCCTCGCTCTCGACGGCGCACGGCCCCGCGATGATCGTGAACGTTCCTCGGCCCACGACGGCGGTGCCGACGCGGACGTCCGTCGGGTCCGGATGCAGCGAGCGGGCGACCATCTTGTATGGCTTGCCGACGTGGATCAGGTGGTCCACGCCGGGGAGGTTGTCCAGGTCGAGCGCCCGGAAGACGGACGTGTCGCCCACGAGCCCGATGATCGTGTGTACGGCGCCGCGGGAGACGAAGGCCTCGCCGCCGACCTCGCGGACGCGCTCGGCGACGCGCTCGATGTCCTCCTCCGTCGCGTCCCGGTTCATCACCACGACCATCGCTCGTCCTCCGCGCTCGGCGGGCGCGGCCCCGGAGATGCAGAACCCCGGGTCCGTGACCCGGGGTCCCCTGTGCCGTCGGTCCGCTCAGGCGACTACGCCGGGTCGTCCCCGCCGTAGACGTACCAAGGGCCGAAGAGCTCCCTCATAGGCGCCTCATCCTGCCAGGGCGCCGTGCCCGTGGCAACCGCCTCGGACCGAGGACGCTCGGCCCGGGTCCCGGGGTCCGGCCGGCCCGGCGTGCGCCCGGGGCGCCGGGATAGGATTCGCCCGATGTCGGTCACGGTCGTCGACCATCCGCTCGCCGAGCATCTGCTCACGTCGCTCCGCGATCGGACGACCCCGCCGGCGGTGTTCCGCACCCTCGCGAAGCGACTGGCGCTGGCGCTCACGCTCGAGGCGATCCGCGACCTGCCGACGACCGAAGTGTCCGTCGACACCCCGCTCGAGCGGACGAAGGGGAGGGTGCTGGGCGACCTCGTCGCCGTGCCGATCCTGCGCGCCGGTCTCGGCATGCTCGAGGCGTTCACCGAGCTCTTCCCCGAGGTCGCGGTCGGGTACATCGGGCTCGAGCGGGACGAGGCCTCCCTCCAGCCGCAGTCGTACTACCGCAAGCTGCCGCCGGTGGACGCCCGGCACGTGGTCGTGCTCGACCCCATGCTCGCGACGGGAGGTTCGGGCTCCGCGGCGTGCGCGGCGATCAAGGAGGCGGGAGAGCCGGCGTCGATCCGGTTCGTCTGCGTGGTCTCCGCCCCGGAGGGGATCTCGAAGCTCCAGTCGGACCACCCGGACGTCCCGATCTTCACGGGCGCGCTCGACCGGGAGCTGAACGAGCACGGGTACATCCTGCCGGGCCTCGGGGACTTCGGGGACCGGCTGTTCGGAACCGAATGAGAGGAGGTGGGCGTTCTCGTGACGGCGTTCGGAGCTGCCGAACCTCGGCCGAAGCTCGCTCACGTATCATCCGGAGGGAGCGTTCTGAGAACGCTTGGCATAGAAGGGGGGAAGGGGATGCGCAAGTTCCTACGGCTCTTCGCCGTGCTCGCCGTTCTCTCGCTCGTCGCTGCGGCGTGCGGGGGCGATGAAGACGGTGGGGAGACCGGGACCACCGGCGGGGCGACGGGTGAGACCGCGCTTGCGGGCGAAGACGTCACCGTCGGCCTCGTCTACGACATCGGTGGCCGAGGCGACCTGTCGTTCAACGACTCGGCCGCGGCCGGACTCGACCAGGCCGAGCAGGAGTTCGGCATCCAGGTCCAGGAGCTCGAGCCCAACCAGGGCGGCACGAACCGCGCCGAGCTGCTCGACCTGCTCGCCTCGCAGGGCACGAACCTCGTCATCGGCGTCGGATTCCTGTTCGCCGAGACCATCTGCGCGGCCGGCAACAAGTACCCGGACGTCCATTTCGGCGACGTCGACGGCTTCATCGACGAGAACACGGCGAACTGCGAGGGCGCGCACAACCTGACGCCCGAGGACAACATCGCCTCGCTGCTGTTCGCCGAGGAACAGGGATCGTTCCTCGTCGGCGCGGCGGCCGCGCTGAAGTCCACGACGGGCCACGTCGGCTTCATCGGCGGTGTGGACATCGACCTGATCCACAAGTTCGAGGCCGGGTTCGCGGCCGGGGCGGCGGAGGTCAACCCGGACATCGAGATCGACGTCAAGTACATCACCCAGCCGCCGGACTTCGCCGGCTTCAACGACCCGGCGAAGGCCAAGGAGATCGCGACGAGCATGTTCGAGGACGGCGCCGACGTCGTCTACCACGCGGCGGGCGGCTCCGGGCTCGGCCTGTTCGAGGCCGCGAAGGAGTACTCGGACACGAGCGGCTCCCAGGTCTGGGCGATCGGTGTCGACTCGGACCAGTACCAGACGGCACCGGCCGACCTCCAGCCGTACATCCTCACGTCCATGCTGAAGCGCGTGGACGTCGCGGTGTACGAGACGATCAAGGCGGAGGTCGAGGGAACCTTCGAGGGGGGCTACCACACCTTCGACCTCTCGGTCGACGGGGTCGGGTACTCGACGTCGGGTGGCTTCGTGGACGACATCTCGTCCGAGCTGGAGGACTACAAGGCACAGATCATCGACGGGACCATCACGGTCCCGACGGCGCCGTAACGGCGGCGATGCGGCGCGGAGGCCCGGGGGTTACGATTCCCCGGGCCTCCCGTTCCGTACCGGCGAAGGACTCCCTTGGCTGAGCGCGCACCTGCCGTCGAACTGAAGGGCATCACGAAGACCTTCCCCGGCGTCGTGGCCAACGACGACGTCAACCTCGCGGTCCAGCCCGGCGAGATCCACGCCGTCGTGGGCGAGAACGGCGCCGGCAAGTCCACGTTGATGAAGATCCTCTACGGGATGCTCCGGCCGGACAGCGGGACGATCCTGATGGACGGCGCCGAAGTCCACTTCCGCTCCCCCAAGGATGCGATCGCGGCCGGGATCGGGATGGTGCACCAGCACTTCATGCTCGCCACGAACTTCACCGTGCTGGAGAACGTCGTCCTCGGCTCGGAGCCGGCACATGCGGGCGCCCTGGACTTCGGCGCGGCGCGGGCCAAGATCCGCGAGCTCTCCGAGAGCCACGGCGTGCCGCTCGACCCGGATCGGTTGACGGAGGACCTGGCCGTGGGCGAGCGCCAGCGTGTCGAGATCGTGAAGGTGCTGTTCCGGGGGGCTCGGATCCTGATCCTCGACGAGCCGACGGCCGTGCTCGTTCCCCAGGAGGTCGTCGAGCTGTTCGGACAGCTGCGCGAGCTCAAGGAGCAGGGCGTCACGATCATCTTCATCTCGCACAAGCTCGACGAGGTGCTCGAGATCGCCGATTCGATCACGGTGATCCGGGGCGGGCACACCGTCAGGACCGTTGAACCCGAGGACGTCACCGCTCGACAGCTGGCCGAGCTGATGGTCGGCAGCGACCTCCCGATCCCGGAAACACGGGAGTCGACCGTGACCGAGGAGGTCCTGCTGTCGGTGCAGGGTCTCGGCGTCCGCGTGGGCGAGCGGTGGGCCCTCGAGGACGCCACGTTCGATATCCACCACGGCGAGGTCGTCGGCATCGCCGGCGTCGAGGGGAACGGACAGCGGGAGCTCATCGAGACCCTCATCGGCCTTCGGAAGCCGGACACCGGCAGGGTGGTCCTCGCCGGCACCGACATCACCGAGTGGTCCACGAGACAGCGCCGGGAGAACGGCCTCGGCTACATCCCGGAGGACCGGCAGGGCCGCGGGCTCCTCCTACCCTCCCCGTTGTGGGAGAACACGATGCTCGGCCATCAGACGCTCTACCCCTTCGCGCGAGGGCCGTGGATCAACAAGAAGGGAGCTCGGCAACAGACCGAGCACCTGATCCAGGAGTACGGCGTGATGACACCCGGCCCCGACACCTCTGCGCTCGCGCTGTCCGGCGGGAACCAACAGAAGCTGATCGTGGGGCGAGAGATGACGGCAGCGCCCAAGGTGTTGATCGCTGCCCAGCCGACCCGTGGGATCGACGTCGGGGCGCAGGCGGCTGTCTGGGAGCTGATCCGTGAGGCACGGGCCCTGGGCCTCGCGCTGCTGCTGATCTCGGCCGACCTGGAGGAGTTGATCGGCCTGTCGGACACGCTCTACGTCATCCTTCGAGGGCGCCTCGTTGCCGAGGTCGACCCGGCCGCCGTCACGCCGGAGGAGCTCGGCTCGTACATGACCGGGGCCACGAAGGCGGGCGCCGCGTGAAGCGCTGGCGGGTTCGCCTGCTGTGGCTCCTCGTGCCGGTCTCGGCGATCGTCCTTGCCGTCGCGGTCTCGTCGCTCGTGCTCCTCTCGATCGGCGAGAGCCCCATCGATGCGTTCCGTTCGATGTTCCGCTACGGCACCCAGGCGAATTCGGTGGCCTCGATGATCAACCGGGCGGTCCCGCTGTTCGTCGCCGGTCTCGCGGTGGCGATCGGGTTCAAGATGAACCTGTTCAACATCGGCGTGGAGGGGCAGTACCGGATCGCTACGTTGCTCGCGGCGGCGGCCGGCGCCGCGGTCACCCTGCCGGCGCCGCTCCACATCGCGTTCATCATGCTGGTCGGGATGGTCGTCGGGGCGGCGTGGGCGAGCATCGCCGGCGTACTGAAGGTCAAGCGTGGTGTTCACGAGGTCGTCTCCACCATCATGCTCAACTCGATCGCGACCGGCCTCGTGGCGTACCTACTCGCGGACCACCTCCGCAAGCCGGCGGCGGGCAGCGAGCTGCTCATCGCGACGCCCCAGATCCCACCCTCGGGCCAGTTGGGCCCGTTGACGCAGCTCGGGGGGGAGGACCTCCGCTCGTTCCTCGTGCTCGCGATCGTCCTCGGTGTGGCCGTGTACGTCCTCATCTGGCGCACACGGTTCGGCTACGACCTGCGGGCGTCCGGGATCAACCCCGAGGCCGCGCGGGTCTCCGGCGTCGACCCGAACAAGATGATCATGCGGACGATGCTCCTCTCGGGCGCGATCGCCGGCTTGATCGGCATGAGCGACCTCTTCGGCTTCTTCCACGCGTACACGCTCGACATCCCGACGGGGATCGGCTTCGACGGGATCGCCGTCGCGCTCGTCGGCCTGAACCACCCGGTGGGGATCGCGATCGCCGCGCTCGTCTTCGGATGGGTGGACCGTGCGGCGCAGATCCTCGACCTCCAGGGCGTCCCCAAGGAGGTCATCATCATCACGAAGGGCGTCATCATCTTCTCGGTCGTCATCGCGTACGAGATCGTTCGCCGCCTCGTCCTGTCTCAGGAGGTCAAGGCCGCGGCCGAGGAGACCCGGCGGCTCGAGGAGGAGAAGGAGGCGGTCGCCGCGTGAGCTGGGGCGAGGTCGACACGGGGCTGACACCAGCGGTCGGGGCCGAGACGGGCCGTCGCCTGGACGCCCGCCGGGTCCTGCTCCTCCTCGGTTTCGTGATCGTGCTGCTCTCCGGCGTCCGGTGGATCACCGGGGCACCCGACCTCACGTCGAGCGGCACGTACGGGGCCGCGCTCCGCCTGGCGGTTCCGATCCTGCTCGCCGCGCTGGGCGGCCTGTACTCGGAGCGGACCGGTGTCGCGAACATCGGCCTCGAGGGGATGATGGTCCTCGGGACCTGGTTCGGCGCGTGGGGCGGATGGCAGTTCGGCGCTACGTGGGGCGTCGTCCTAGGCATCCTCGGCGGGACGGCGGGGGCGCTGGTGCACGCGGTCGCCACCGTCAGTTTCGGGGTCAACCAGATCGTGTCCGGCGTCGCGATCAACCTCCTCGCGGCTGGGGTAGCGCGCTTCCTGTCGGTCGTCGCCTTCACCGGTGCCGGCGGCGGTGCGACGCAGTCGCCCCAGGTCACCTCCACGCTCCCGCGGATCACCGTGCCGGTCCTCGCGGGCGGGAGCTTCTTCGGCTGGGAGTCGCCCGACATGCTCGGCTGGCTCGAGCGACAGCGCTGGTTCCTCGTCTCGGACGTCAGCGCGATGTTCCGGGGTTTCATGGTGGGGCTGTCCATCCTCACCGTGATCACGCTCCTGCTGGTGCCGATCACCTATCTCTTCCTATGGAGGACCAGGCTGGGGCTTCGGATGCGCTCGGCGGGCGAGAACCCGTGGGCCGCCGAATCGCTCGGCGTGCGCGTCTACACGATGAAGTACATCGGTGTGCTGATCTCCGGAGCGCTGTCCGGGCTGGCCGGCGCCTTCCTCGTGATGGAGACCGCCGGCATCTACCGGGAGGGACAGACGGGGGGGCGCGGCTTCATCGGGCTCGCGGCCATGATCTTCGGCAATTGGCGACCGTCCGGCGCGCTCGCGGCCTCTGGCCTCTTCGGCTACACCGATGCACTGAACCTCCGATCCGACCCGGCGGTCCACGCGCTCGTGTTGTTCGCCGCGATCGCGCTCGTCGGTCTGGGGGCGTGGTACCTCTACAGGCGCCGGTTCATCGGCGGAAGCGTCGCGCTCGTGCTCGGGGTGCTCGCGTTCATCTGGTTCGCGCTGACGGACAGCGTCCCTCGTCAGTTCGTCTTCATCACCCCGTACGTCGCGACGTTGATCGTCCTGGCCGTCGCCTCTCAGCGTCTGCGCATGCCGACGTACGACGGCATCACGTTCCGCAAGGGCGAACAGATCTCCTGAGCCGGGGCGTCGTGCGATGACCGTCGATCGGATCGCGGAGGTCCGAGAGCGGGTGGACGCCTCGACGTTCCACCGCGCCTTCGGCATGACGCTCGAACACGTCGCCGAGGGCGAGGTGGACGTCGCGCTCGTGGCCGGGGCCGAGCATCTGAACCTGATGGGGACCGTCCACGGTGGGGTGCTCGCGACGCTCGCCGACACCGCGACCGGCCTCGCCTACCGCACGGTCCTCGACCCCGGGACGACGTTCACGACGATCCAACTGCAGGTCACGTACCTGGCCGCGGGCCGCGCCGGCTGGATCGTGGCGCGCGGACGCGTCGTGAAGCGCGGACGGCGGACCGGCTACGCCGAGGCGAACGTGGTGGACGCGGAGGACCGACTGCTCGCGAGGGCGACGGCGCTACTGGCCGTCATGCCCGAGGATCAGTAGTCGATGTCCATCTCGTCCATGGCCTTCGGCAGCTCGGCGATCGCGCCCTGGAGCTGCATGATCATCATCATGCTGCCGTTGATCTTCAGGCGGCCGGTCATGAAGGCCGAGACCGGGCTCACCTCGCTCCGGGCCATCCCGGCCGCCGTGTCGTAGTCCTGCGTGATCGTGGCGTCCGGATGCGCGATCTCGCCCGGGCCCATGTCGATCCGTCCGTCCTCGATCTTGATCCAGTAACGGCGCTCACCGTCGGGACCGCCGGTGATGACCTGCTGCAGCGTCGCCTTCGACTCGCCCGCGTTTTCGCGGAACGACTCGCTCGCGTTCAGACGCTGCTTGAGCTCCTCGACCCACTCGTCGGACAGGAACTGGACGGGCACGGTGACCTCCTCGGATGCGTTCGAGCGTTGCGCCGGAGTCTAGCCGCTCGGTCGCCGTCCGGACCTCCGGGTCAACTCCGCGCGCGGACCCGACATCGTCAGCGCCATGACCGCCTTGCCCGTGTGCAGTCGGTTCTCCGCCTCGTCGTAGACGACCGAGTGAGGGCCGTCGATCACCTCGTCGGTGACCTCGGTCCCCCGGTCGGCGGGTAGGCAGTGCATGTACAGGGCCTCGGGCCTCGCGATGCCCATCCGGCGCGCGTCGCAGATCCAGTCCGTGTACCTCGCGGCGTCGGCGAGCGCCGCCTGCTCGTCGGTGAACAGGTCGAGGCGGCCCCAGGACTTCGGGTACACGACGTCGGCGCCCTCGAACGCCGAGTCCATGTCGTCCGTGAGGGCGATCGAGCCCCCGCCGTCCGAGGCGGCCTCCTCGGCGCGCTTCACCACGTCGGGCATGAGATCGAACCCGGGCGGATGCGCCAGCACGACGTCGATGCCGAACCGCGGCAGCAGCGTCAGGAGCCCCTGCGGGACCGAGAGCGGCTTCGCGTACGACGGTGCGTACGCCCACGAGACCGCGACCTTGAGGCCTCGGAGATCGGCGCCGCGCTGCTCCCGGAGCGTCATCAGGTCGGCGAGCGTCTGGGTGGGGTGATCGACGTCGCACTGCAGGTTGATCACCGGCACGTCGGCCCACCGGGCCACCTCGCGCATGTAGGCGTTGCCCTCGCCTGGGACGAGATCGTGCCGGATCGCGATCCCGTGCCCGTACCGCCCGAGGATGATCCCCATGTCCTTCGGGCTCTCGCCGTGGGCGACCTGGGTCTTCTCGGCGTCCAGGTAGTGCGCGTGCCCGCCGAGCTGCGTCATCCCGGCCTCGAACGCGTTCCGGGTCCTCGTGGACTTGTCGAGGAACAGCATGAAGAGCGTCCGGTCGGACAGCAGCCGGTGCGGCTCGCCGGCGCGGAAGCCCGCCTTCAGGTCCTCGGCCAGGCCGAGAGCCTCGTCGATCTCCTCGACGGTCCAGTCCAGCGTCTCGATGTAGTCGCGGCCCACCAGGGCGTCGCGGACGGTCATCACGGCTCCTTCTCTCGCAGCGAGCTCTGCACGACGTCGATGCCGAAGTGCTTCGGGACCGGCTCCGGGCCCGGCACCTCGGGCGAGGGCGCCCACCCCTCGGTGGTCGCCGGCCCCCGGATCCCCACGATGTCGTCGGGGCGGACAGGGGCGCGGTTCAGCGGGCGGCCCGTCGCGTCCCGGATCGCGGCGACGACCGCGGCGGTGGTCACGATCGTCGCCCCCTCGCCGACGCCCTTCGCGCCGTAGGGCACGTCGGGCTCGGGAACCTCGACGATCTCGGTCACGACGCTCGGCATGTCCAGCGTCGTCGGGATCAGGTAGTCGGTGAACGTCGGGTTCACGATCACGCCGTCGCGGACCTGGAGCTCCTCCATCACGGCGAGCCCGAGCCCCTGCGCCGTGCCGCCCTCGCTCTGGCCCTCGACCGCCTGCGGGTTGACCGCCGTCCCCACGTCGAGCGCGGAGGCGACCTGGACGACCCGGACGAGTCCGAGCTCCTCGTCCACCTCGACCACCGCGCGCTGGGCGGCGAACGCGAACATCACGTGGACGTCGCCCTGCCCGAGCTGGTCGAGTGGCGTCGTCTCGCGATGGTGGAACGTCCGCTCCGCCGTGACCGGCTCGTCGAGCAGGTCCTCGATCGCGAGCGTCTCACCGTCGATCTCGACCCGTCCGTCCTCGAGCGACATGGACGCCGCGCCCGTCGTGCTGACCCGCGTCGCCGCGCGCCGGAACAGCTCGTCCCGGACCGCGGAGCACGCGAGCTGGACGGCACCGCCTCCCATGAACGTCTGGCGCGACGCGGAGGTCGACCCGGCGGACTGGAGCTGCGTGTCGGCGACGTGCAAGACGACGCGCTCGATGCCGAGCTCGGTCCGCGCGACCTGCGCGAGCACCGTCGAGAGCCCCTGCCCGCACTCGACACCGGCGCTGTGGACGACCGCGACCGGCCCGTCCGCATCGGCCGAGAGCGTCACGCGCGCCTGGTGGAAGTCGTCGAAGCCCTCGCTGTAGGCGATGTTCTTGAACCCGAGCGCGAACCCGACCCCACGCTTCAGACCCTCGCCGCGGCCGACGTTGCCGGCGCCGCCGGGGAACGTGATCGGGTCGCGCATCGCCGCCGGCTCGGGTTCCGGGGGCACCGGGATCGCGACGCAGCGCTCGATGACCTCGCGGACCGGCGCGCTGCCGCGGAGCACCTGACCCGTCGGGAGCACCGAGCCAGTCCCGACGGCGTTGCGGAGGCGGAGGTCGATCGGGTCGATGCCGAGGGCGTCCGCGAGCCGGTCCATCTGCCCCTCGTAGGCGAAGCACACCTGCGGGGCGCCGAACCCGCGCATCGCGCCGCAGGGCGGGTTGTTCGTGTAGACGGCCGTGCCCTCGAGCAGGGCGTTGGGCACCTCGTAGGGCCCCGCCGCGAAGGTGGTGGCGTTGCCGATCACCGCCGGTGAGGACGAGGCGAACGCCCCGCCGTCGATCAGGACGCGTGCGCGGACGTTCAGGAGCCGACCGTCGCGGGTCGCGCCGGTGCGCATCCACACCCGAGAGGGGTGCCGGTGCACGTGCGCGAGGAACGACTCGGGCCGGCCGTAGGACATCTTGACCGGCCGACCCGTGTGCAGCGCCAACATGCAGGAGTGGATCTGCATGTGGAGGTCCTCACGGGAGCCGAACGCGCCGCCGACACCCGCGAGCGTGATCCGCACCTTGTCCTCGGGCAGGTCTAGGCACGGCGCGATCTGTTGCCGGTCGACGTGCAGCCACTGCGTCGAGACGATCAGGTCGACGCCGCCGTCCTCGGCCGGGATCGCCAGGCCGGCCTCGGGCCCGAGCGGGGCCTGGTCCTGCATCCCGGTCTCGTAGTAGCCCTCGACCCAGACGTCGGCCTCGGCGTCGGGATCGCCGTGCACGATCGTGACGTGCCGGAGCACGTTGCCCCACTCGTGGAGCTGGGGGGCGTCGGGACGGAGCGCCTGCTCCATGTCGGTCACCGCCGGCAGGACCTCGTAGTCGACCTCGATCCGCTCGAGGGCACGCCGCGCCAGCTCCGCACTCTCGGCGGCGACGATCGCGACCGGCTCGCCCGCGTAGCGGACGCGGTCCCACGCCATCACGGGCTGGTCCGAGAACTCGAGTCCGTAGGTCTTCTTCCCGGGGACGTCCTCGGCGGTGAGCACGGCGTGCACGCCGGAGCTCGCGACGGCCTCCGCGATGCCGATCGAGCGGATCCGCGCGTGCGGGTGCGGGCTGCGAAGCGTCGCGCCCCACAGCATGTCCTCGTGCCACAGGTCGCTCCCGTAGGCGAACGCGCCCTTGACCTTCGGGACGCCGTCCACCCGGCGGGCGGACTCGCCGACGCGACCCCGGACGCGCTCGCGGACCCGCATGCTCACGCCGCCGCCCCCTCCGCGGTGATCCGGCGCGCGACCCGATGGCCCTCGCGCGCGATCTCGTCTTCGTCGGCGCCCGTCAGCCGGCCGTCCCGCACGACCGCGCGCCCCTCGACGAGCAGGTGGCGCACGCGCGCCGGCGGCGCCAGCACGAGCGCCGCGACGGCGTCGACGTCCGCGCCGGCCGTCGCCAGGCCATCCACCGGGAACATCGCGACGTCCGCGCGCATCCCCGGGACGAGCGACCCGACGTCGTCGCGGCCGAGGACCGCGGCACCGCCGCGTGTCGCGACCCTCAGCGCCTCGCGGGCCGAGATCCCGCGCTCGACCCCGACCGCCCTCGAGACCAACATCGCCTGCCGGACCTCGGCGAGCAGGTTGCCGGCGTCGTTCGACGCGGAGCCGTCGACGCCCAGACCGGTCGGCGCCCCCTCGTCCAGCAGCGCCCGCCCCGGCGCGATGCCCGAACCGAGCCGCAGGTTCGAGCTGGGACACCACGCCACCCCGGTCCCGCTCTCGGCGCACCGGCGGACGTCCTTGTCGTCCAGGTGGACGCCGTGCGCGAACCAGACATCCGGCCCGACCCAGCCCCACTCGTCCATCAGCTCGAGCGGGCGCCGGCCAAACCGCTCCAGGCAGTGCCGCTCCTCGTCCAGGGTCTCGGCCAGGTGCGTGTGCAGCCGCACGCCCAGACGGCGGGCGAGCTCCGCGCTCTCGCGCATCAGGCGCTCGGTCACGCTGAACGGCGAGCACGGCGCGACGGCGATCCGCAGCATCGACCCCGGCGAGGCGTCGTGGAACCGCGCGACGGCCTCCTCGGTGGCGGCGAGCGCGTCGTCGGTCCGCTCGACCAGGCGGTCCGGCGGCAGGCCGCCGTCCGACTCGCCAAGGTCCATCGATCCGCGACACGCGTGGAACCGCATACCGAGCTCGCGCGCCGCGGAGATCTCGGCCTCGAGCAGGTCGCCTGCGTCGGCCGGGAAGACGTAGTGATGATCCGACGTCGTCGAGCACCCCGAGAGTGCCAGCTCGGCCAGCCCGACGCGCGCCGCCACGCGCTCCCACTCGGCGTCGAGGCCCGCCCACACCGGGTACAGCGCGACGAGCCACCCGAACAGCCCCTGGTCCTGCGCCAGGGCGCGCGTCAGCACCTGGTTCAGGTGGTGATGCGTGTTGATCAGACCGGGCAGGGCCACGCAGCCGCGCCCGTCCAAGCGATCGGCGGCCCGCGCGCCGTCCGGGGGCTCGCCCGAGCCGACCCAGACGACGACGCCGTCCTCGATCAGGATCGAGCCGCCGGGGACCTCGGTGTCGGCGTCGTCCATCGTCGCGACGACCTCGCACCCGTCGATCAGCAGGCGGGTCACCAGACCCCCTCCCGCTTGCGCTCCGCGGCCACGCGGACCGCGTCGAAGATCTTCTCGTAGCCGGTGCACCGGCACAGGTTGCCCGAGAGCGCCTCGCGGACCGTGAGCTCGTCCGCGGTCGGGTCGCGCTCGAGGAGGTCGGTCACCGCGACGATCAGACCCGGCGTGCAGAAGCCGCACTGCACGGCGCCGGTCTCCACGAAGGCCTCCTGGACCGGGTGCAGCGTCTCGTCGGACGCGAGACCCTCGACCGTGCGGACCTCGCGCTCGTGTGCCTGGGCGGCCAGCACCAGACACGAGCACACCAGGTCGCCGTCGAGCCACACCGAGCACGAGCCGCACTCCCCCTCCTCGCAGGCGTTCTTCGAGCCCGGCAGCCCGAGCTCGTCGCGCAGCAGGTGCAACAGGCTCGCGCCGGGCCAGACGTCGGCCTCCCGCCACTCGCCGTTGACGTGCAGGCGGATCAGCACGAGAGCCCCCTCACGATGCGAGCGCCTCCTCTGCGAGCTCGTCGCTCGCCCGCGCGAGCGCCCGGCGCGCGAGCACCCGCACGGCGTGCATGCGGTACGCGGCGCTGCCGCGGAGGTCGTCGATCGGCCGGATCACGGCGGCGACGCGCTCGGCGAACCCATCGGCGTCGCCGGGCGCGACCGGCGCGCGCGGGTCGTCCCAGGCGCCGGCTCGCTCGAGGGCGTCGGCGAGGAAGGCCTCGGCCCCCGGTGCCCGGATCACCGTCGGCGCGACGGAC
>DASTPT010000064.1:0-17575 GCA_035762085.1 Actinomycetota bacterium
ACTGGGGGCGGCACGCGCGTCGGGGGCGTGCCGCCCCTTCTCTCCGCTCGAGCGCTACTCGGCTCGCGGACCCGGCGTCTCGGCGCCCATCTCCGCACGGAGGCGCCGGAACTCGGAGACGAGGTCCTTGATCGTCTGGGGCGGGATCAACAGCACCCGGCCGTCGTCCTCGGTCCCGAGCGCATAGTCGGCGCGCGCCTCGATCTGGCTCAGCACCTCGTCGCTCCAGATGTCCATCGGAGCCGTCCCTCTCCCGGTCGACGTAGGGTGCCAACGCTACGCCTCGGGATCGCCGAGGCAAGCATCCTCCCGTGGTAGATGCCGTACGGATCTCTGGCGACGATGTGGGGCTCCGGCTACCGCAGACCGGTGGGGCCCAGGTTCATCCACGTGACCCACACGGCGAGTACGACCCCGCCGAGGAGCGACGCGACGAGCAGCAGGCGTCGGATCGTCCACCGCTGGATCGGGATCGGCGCTCGGGGCGGCGCGAGCGAGCGGAACGCTCCCACGAGGTCCCGTCCGTCCTCGGCGATCATGTGCCGGAGCTGCGTCGGGATGGTCACGCCTCGTGACGCCGCGAACGCCTCGGCGATCTCCTCGGGGGTGAAGCGCTCGAGCGCCAGGCGGTAGACGGTCTCGGGATCCGAGCGGAGCGAGAGCGTGAGCAGCATGTTCGCGAGGTCCACGGACTGCCGCCATGGCGACGGCCGCACCTGGCAGAAGAACACGTCGATCGGGACGATCCGGCCGTCGCGCACCAGCAGGTTCGAGGGCTTGATGTCGCGGTGGGCCAGGCCCGAGTCCCACAGCGCCCGCACCAGGGTGACGCCTCCGCGGATCAGGTCCTCGTCCACGTCGGCCTCGTGGATCTCGACGGCGCCCCCGATGAAGCCGCACACGAGCAGGTACTCGCGCTCGGGCGAGAGCTCGACGAACGAGACCGGCTCCGCCGTCGAGATGCCCTGATCGCGGAGGTAGCGGAGCATGTGGTCCTCGTACTCGACCATCCGCCGGACGGAGTTGAAGGAGCGCTCGTCCTCGAGGGCCCCGTACATGATCGTCCGCCCGATCTTGTACCACCGGTCCGCGCGGAGATGGCTCGTCGCATAGAGCTTCCCGAACAGCACCCTGCCGTCCTCCAGCCGGAGGCGCAGCGGGGTGCAGCCGCCCGAGCCCGCGAGGCCGAACGGTTCGATCTCGGCGACCTCGAGGCCGAGCTGGTCGGCGACGGCCCGTCGCACCGCCTCGCCCCGGGCGCCGGTCACGTCTAGGTGTGCGGTTCGTCCGGGGTGCAGCGTGACCGGGAACACGCTCTCGGGGGCGAGGATCCGGTAGCCGAGGAACGGGATCGAGAGCCCGATCCCGAGCCCGATCACGATCTCGCTCACGGTGTTCTCGCCGACGAGGAGCATGGCGGCGCCGAGGATCGTCAGGACGACGCCGGTCCCCGCCATCGCGATCGTGCGCAGCCTGCCGGGCGGTGCGAGCCCGTAGACGATGCCGAGCATCGTCACCGCGGTGCCGGCCATCGCCTCGGAGGGCTCGCCGGAGATCCCGGAGCCCTCGACGCCGGCCGTCGGGAACCATCGGGCGACGATCGTCACGAGCGCGACCGACCCGACGAACACGGCGAGGTGCCGCCAACGCCGGAACGCCGCGATCGCGATGGCGACGGTCCACCGCAGGACGATCAGGAGCTCCCACGGGAGCATCCGGTCGATCCATCGGCCGGCGTCGCCGGGTGGACCCTCGCTCGGCGTCGAGAGCAGGTCGACGGCCCATGCGTCGATCGCGCGTTGCATGCGTCCGAGCGTCCCGGTGTTGCTGCCGATCAGATACGCGACCGCGAACAGCGCCACGATCGCGATCCAGAACCTGGCGGCCCCGTGGAGGTCCTTCGGGAGCGGTGCGGGCTCTCCGACCGGGCGCCGGCGTCGAACGAGCGGCTGCACAGCGGGCTCGCGCGTGGTCGTCACGGACACCCCCCAGAGCAGCATGGCACCTGGAACGATGCCGGTACAGACCTGGTTCAGCCCTCGGGGTCCGGGCCGTCCACGTTGAAGGTCGACTCGCCGCGGCCGGCGCGCACCGCGATCACCTCGGCCGGCGTCGAGGACGGGTTGCTCTCGCGGTGGATGACCCCCCTCGGCACGAAGACGAAGTCGCCGGGGCCGGCGTCGACCGTGGTCCGGCCGCCGGGGCCCGACTCCATCCGCAGGGCGCCGCCCAGCACGTAGATCGCGGAGTCGTACTCGCCGTGGTGGTGCCACGCCGAGACCATGCCGGGCTCCGTGGTGACGAATCCCGCCCACAGGCCCCCGGTCGCGAACGCCTGCTCTCGGCGCATGCTGGGCGTCGGCGGGCCGGCGATCCGCTCCTCGGCCCGCACGACGAGGACCTGGTCCTGCCGTGTCTCCAACCCGTTCTCCCTTCAGCCCAGGATCCGGGCCCGTCCGTAGCCGGCGCCGAGCTCGTCATGCTCGTCGAACCGCCGGGGATGGAACTGCTCGAGGCCGGGATCGGTCGGCGCGCCCTGCACGAGATCCGCCACGTGTCGCCCGAGTGCAGGCGCGAGCTTGAACCCGTGGCCGCTCGTCCCGGCGTCGACGAACACGCCCGACGCGATCTGCCCGATCACCGGCTGCCAGTCGGGGCTCACGTCGTACAGGCTGGCCCAACCACCGCGGGCCTCGGCTCGCTCGAGCGCCGGGACCCGGCGAACGGCGCGCGCGGCCATGTCGGCGCTCTCGGCGTCGGCGAGGGGCTCGGCGAAGTCCTCCGGGTCGGCGTTCGGCTCGGGGTGGAGCGGTCCCATGAGGAACAGCTCGTCGCCCTCGGGCCGGAAGTAGTACCCGTTCGGCACGTCGCCGTGCGCGGGCATCGGCGCGGCGCCGCCCCAGGCGAACGTGGCGACGATGTGGCGCTCGACCGTGAGTGGCAGGTCGGCGCCGACCTGCGCCGCGAGCGGTCGGGTCCACGGACCGGCCGCGATCAGCACGCGCGAGCACGAGACGCGCGAGCCGTCTCCCGTCGCGAGCGCCCACCCCATGCCCTCCGGCTCGATCGCCGTCACCGCGGCGCCGTACCGGACCTCGGCGCCGAGCTCCACCGCGCGCTCGAGCAGCCCTTGCGTGGTGAGCACCGGATCGGCGTAGCCGGCGTCCAGCTCGTGGGCGCCGATCGCGACGTCGTCGAGCGCGAACGCCGGCCACTCGTTCATGATCTGCTCGGTCGTGAGGAGCTGGGTGGGGATCCCCTGCTCGTTCAGCCGCGGGACGACCTCGCGCACGGTCGCCTCGTCATCGGGAGGGTGCAGGACGAGCAGGCCGGTCGACCGGAACCCGCTCTCGCGGCCGGTGTGCTCGGGGAAGTCGCGGATCATCGCGATGCCCTCACGGGCGACGTCGGCCAGGAAGGCGTTCGTGTAGTAGGCGCGACAGATCGCGCTCGAGCGCCCGGTCGGGCCGCCGGCCGGACCCCGGGGGTCGAGGACGACCGCGCGGATCCCGCGGGAGGCCAGGTGGAAGGCCGCGCTCGCGCCGTGCACGCCGGCCCCGATGACCGCGACGTCGAACCCCGCCATGGCGCGGGAGCGTACCGGTTCGCCGCCACCCGCGCGAGACCGTTCCGCGACCCACGCCCGAACGGGTGTTCGTCAGCGTGCGTTCAGGAAGCGCCGAGTAGCGTGGCCGCAACCGGTGGGTGCTCGAGCCGAAGGGCCCTCTCCCATGGAACCCCGAGGCGACATCCCGTCGGTCGGCCGGCCTCCCGGCTCTCGAGAGGGGAGGCCGGCCTGTCGTTTCCGGCTCCGCCTCGCCGGCGACACTCGTCGTCGGTTGCCGCGGCGCGGCGATGCCGCACCGGCCTGGCCGACGACGGCGCTCGAGCGGGGTTCGTTCAGGTCTGGCGGAACACCCGGTGGATCACGCTTCTGAGCCACCCCACCCGGGTCGTGGCGGTCTCGGCATGGGTCGCGGCCTCGTCCAAGGCCTCGGCGACGGCCGGGTCGTCGTTCCTCTCGGCCGCTCGCTCGATCGCGTCTGCGG
This sequence comes from Actinomycetota bacterium, assembly GCA_035762085.1. GTDB lineage: Bacteria > Actinomycetota > UBA4738 > UBA4738 > HRBIN12 > HRBIN12. Next base: position 4,050 of record DASTPT010000064.1, read on the forward strand.
TCCTCTCCGTCGCGGCCAGCGCCGCGTCGGCCCCGATCCCTGCCACGTCCGCTTCGTCCCTGGACACGTTCCCTCCAAGCCTCGCCCGGGCGCGCCTTCGGACGCGCCCAGGTCAGGAATGATGCCAGACTCCGCTCGAAGGGGCGACGCACCACGCTCCGCGCGCCGTTGGACCGTCGGATCTCCCGGTCTTGGGCCAGATCTGGGGATCGCTTCACCGGAGCGGTGGGTATATACACCGTTCGACGAACAGACGTTCGCAGGAGGCAGCCGTGGGCGATCCCGACGTCAGGCTCGAGGCAGGCTACCGACGCCTGGAGGATGGCGCCTACGCCGGCGTCGTCGTGAGCAAGGTCGTCGACGAGCCGAGGGAGCAGGCAGACGTTCGCGACGAGTGGGGGTATCTGGCGGTGTTCGACACGAAGCGGCAGGCGATCGGGGCGGCTCAGGACCGGATCCGACGGATCACGCGGACCTTCGGAGACGGCGTGGACAACGTCGAGATCGTCGAGATCGGTGAGGTCGCCGAACGGCCGGAGGATCCGCGGGTGTGGCGACGGCGCGCTCTTGGGGGCGCCGGGAGCCGGTTCGCGTGGCCGTGGCCGTCCGGCGCCGCGTGAGGACCGCAGAACGGCTCGGCGAGTCGCTCCGAGCTACGCCACGGTCCTCGCGCTCCTCGCGGTCCTCGTCTACGCCCGCTCCTGCAGCTCGGCGAACCGGAAGCACCCGCGTGTGTGGTCTTGTGCCAAACCGACCGCCTGCATGAGGGCGTAGCAGACGGTGGGGCCGACGAAGCGGAAACCTCGCCGCTTCAGGTCTTTGCTCATCGCGACCGACTCGTGGGTCGAGGAGGGGATGTCGGCCATGCTGGCCCATCGCCCCACGATCGGACGGCCGTCGACGAACGACCACAGGTAGTCGTCGAGCGAACCGAACTCGCGCCGAACCTCGAGCACGCGGGACGCGTTGTTCACGGCCGACTCCACCTTCAGCCGGTTGCGGACGATCCCCGGGTCGGCGAGCAGGCGGTCGACCTTCGCCGGCGTGAAGCGGGCGACCTTCGCGGCGTCGAACCCGGCGAACGCCCGCCGGTATCCCTCGCGTTTGCGAAGGATCGTGCTCCACGAGAGGCCGGACTGGGCGCCCTCGAGCACGAGCATCTCGAACAGGTGCTTGTCGTCGTGCGACGGCGTCCCCCATTCCTCGTCGTGGTACGCGAGGTACAGAGGGTCGGCCCCCGCGACCCAATCGCAGCGGACCCGTTCCTTCGGCACGGCGGGACGGTAGCACCACCCGCCGACAACACCTAGCTCGGACCGAAGTCGCAGGGGTGCGCGGGGACCGCCTCGGCGCCGAACACGTGATCCACGACGTCGGCGTGGTAGCGGTCGAAACCGGGCCCGCCGCGGAGGGTGTCGGCCGGCGCGGGGGGGATCGAGTTCGGGTCGAGCGTCGACAGGCAGGCGTCGTCGCCGCGCCCACCCGCGACGAGGTCGATCCCGTCGTGCGCGAAGATCCGGTCCTTGCCGCCGCCGCCCCTGGCGACGTCGTCGTCGTAGCCACCGTTCAGGAAGTCCCCGCCGGGGCCGCCGAGGAGGACGTCGTCCTGCCCGAAGCCCGAGAGGAGGTCCCGGCCGTCGCCGCCGACCAATCGGTCGCCCCCGCGCTCACCGCGCAGCCGGTCGGCCCCGGGTCCGCCGAGGATCCGGTCGGTCCCCCCGCCGCCGTAGAGCAGGTCGCCCCCCTTGCCGCCGTAGATCAGGTCGCGTCCCCGATGGCCGTCGATCACGTCTCGACCGCCGAGCCCGCAGATCACGTCGGCGTGGTCCGTCCCCTCCAGCCGGTCGGGACCGGGGGTCCCGACGATCGTGCAGCTCTCGCGCTCCGTGGGCGCCCCCTGGGCGTTCGTCGTGGGCGCGAGCGCCAGCGCCAGCAGCGCGATGCCCGTCAGCACGATCCAGTTCTTGCTCATCGCGACCTCCTATCTGCTTCGACCCTCACGGCTCGCTCGCGGCCATCGAAGCCGGGAGCACGAGGAACGCTGAGGGCACGGCGCGCTCGTAGCCCAGCGAGGGGCGGTTCACGACCTCGCCCTCGACGACCATCGTCGAGGAGCCGCCGCCGTCCATGTTGAGCGCCGACGAGGCCCCCACGCGGCGCATGAGACGGGCGAACGCCACGAGCGGCATGCCGATCGACCACCCGCTCCGGCGACCGTCGACGACCACGAGGTAAACCGAGCACCGTGTCGCGGGATCCGCGTCCTCGCACCCTGCACCGACGCCGACCGCCGTCCGCGGGTGGCGCGGGCAGTTCACGCTGATGCACGGCCGCCGCACGGCCACACGCCCGTGGTCGAGCAGGAGCGGCTGGCCCCCCTGGACGTGCTCGACGTCCGGCCAGCCCGTTCGCAGCTCGAGCCGGACGATCCCGCCGATGGCGAGCCCTCGGATCCACCGGGACCCGGCGCCTCGACGCCGGGCCGAGAGCACCACCCCGTTCTCCTCGACCGCCATCGCCTGCGAGCCGCAGCGGACGACCTCGACCTGGTACCGGACCGGCTCGTCGACCGGTCGCAGGCGTGCCGAGCAAACGCGCGGCGGCGGCGCCTCGACGAGACCGCCGACGGGCGAGAACCCCACGACCGTCCGGCCCGTTGGCGGTCCCGAGTTCCACGCGGCCAGGCGCAGCCGCTCGCCATCGGCCACCGCCATCATGCGCAGCCGCGGCCGTGCCACGGAAGCGGAGTCGCCGGCGAACGCGATGACCTCGCGCGGGTCGAAACCCGTCTGCACGATCCGGCCGTCGCGCACGAACGCGTGGACGGGCCGGAAGTCGCCGAAGTCGCCGTTCACGGCCGCGAGCGCGCCCTCGCGCTCGGCGACGTCGCGGACCGTCGCGTGGTACGACGGGAGCCGCCGGGCCCCGAGCGCCACGGACGGCCTCGGCCCCCGCCCGAGGTCCAGCCGGAGCACCCACGCGCGGACGGGTCCGTCGTCCCAGCGCAGGCGGATCAGCGTGAGCCCCGGCGTCACCTCTCGGATGCGGCGGTGGTCGGGCGCGGCGCCGAGCGCCGTCGCGGGGTGCGCCAGGACGAGGCCGGCGGTCGCGAGGGCGACCACCATGGTTCGCAAGGGGCGATGGGCAGCGGTCGTGTGGCCAGCATAGGTCCGAGGTCGCTGCGGCGCACGAGGTCTCCGGCCCTCATCCGTACGGTACCCTCGGCCGTCATGACCGAGGCGGCGTGGTGGACGAGGCCAGGTCTCGAGGTCTGCGAGGGCCGGCTGCTCGTCGCCGGCCGAGACGCCGAGAGGCTCGCGCGCGAGCATGGAACCCCGACCTTCGTATACGACCTCGAGCGGATCGCGGAGCAGATCCGGGAGCTGCTCGGGGCCTTCGATCGCGCCGGGGCCCCGTTCCGGCTCCGGATGGCGATCAAGGCGCAGCGCGACCCGCAGGTGCTTGCGTTCGTGCGCGAGCTCGGCGTCGTCGGGGTCGACGCGTGCTCGCCCGGCGAGGTGCGTCACGCCCTCGAGCACGGGTGGGCGCCGCACGAGATCAGCTACACGGGGACGAACGTCTCCGAGCGGGACCTCGACCGGATCCTCGAGGCGGGCGTGCACGTGAACCTCGACCTCGTCACACAGCTCGCGCGGTACGGGCGCCGGGCCCCCGGGACGGCGGTCGGCCTACGCGTGAACCCTCGCGCGGGCACCGCCTCGGGGGTGGGCCGCGCGCACCTGTACTCGGGCGCCCATCGGCCGTCGAAGTTCGGCGTGCTCGAGTCGCAGCTCGACGCCGCGCTCGCCGTGGCCGCAGAGCACCGGCTCCTGCTGGACACCGTGCACTTCCACGTGGGCGATGGGTTCCGGACCGACGGCCTCCCTGCGTTCGAGCTCGCGACCGAGCGCGTCGCGGCGATGGCGCGCCGGCTCCTCGACGCCGGCCACCCCGTCACCGAGGTGAACGCGGGCGGCGGTCTCGGCGTGCCGCACGACGCGGACGAGGCGCCCCTCGACGTCGACGCCTACGCCGACGTGCTGGTGCGACACCTCGGAGCGCTCGGCGTGACGATCGCGTGCGAGCCCGGCGACTTCCTCACGAAGGAGATGGGCGTCCTGCTGGTCGAGGTCGTCACGGTCGACGATCGCGACGGGCACGTGATCGTCGGCGTCGACGCCGGCTACAACGTCGCGCCCGAGCACTTCATCTACGGCGAGCCCACGCCGGTCGTGCTCTGCCGGGCGGTGGACGCGCAACCGCACCGGATCGTCACGGTCGGCGGGAACATCAACGAGGGGGACGACCTGTGGGCCGAGGACCAGCCACTCCCGGACGTCGCCGAGGGCGACGTCGTCGCGATCCTCCGCGTCGGCAGCTACAACCAGGCGATGCACCTGGACCACTGCCTGCGGCCGCCCGCGAAGGTGTTGGCGTTGGCCACGCGCCGGAGCGACTGACGTGCTTACCGGGCGCCCGGGAAGCCCAGGTCGACCCCGCTGGTGGCCGGGTCGGGCCACCGGGCCGTGACGGCCTTCTCGCGGGTCCAGAAGTGGAAGCCCTCCGGTCCGTACATCTTGCTGTCGCCGAACAGGGAGTCCTTCCACCCGCCGAACGAGTAGAACGCGAGCGGCACCGGGATCGGCACGTTGATGCCGACCATCCCGGCCTCGATGTCGAACACGAACTGCCTGGCGGCCCCGCCGTCGCGCGTGAAGATCGCGGCGCCGTTGCCCCACGGGTTCCGGTGGGTGAGCGCGATCGCGTCGTCGTACGTGGGAACCCGCACGATCGTGCCGACGGGACCGAAGATCTCGTCCTTGTAGCAGGTCATGTCCTCGGTGACGTGGTCGATCACGGAGGGTCCCACGAAGAAGCCCGTGCCCCAGAGCGGGTGCTCGCGGCCGTCGACCAGGACCTCGGCGCCCTCCACCCGCGCGACGTCCAGGTAGGACACGACCCTGTCGCGGTGCTCGCGTGTGACGAGCGGCCCCATCTCGTTCTCGGGGTCCATGCCATCGCCGACCTTGAGCCTGGAGGTCCGCTCGAGGATCGCCTCGATCAGCGGCTCGGCGATGTCGCCGACCGGGACGACCGTCGCGATCGCCATGCACCGCTCGCCCGCCGAGCCGTTCACCGACGACACCGCGGCGTCGGCCGCCATCCCGACGTCGGCGTCGGGCAGCACGATCATGTGGTTCTTCGCGCCGGCGAGAGCCTGCACGCGCTTCCCGTTCGCCGCGCCGGTCGCGTAGATGTGCTTCGCGACCGGCGTGGAGCCGACGAAGCTCACGGCCTTGATGTCCGGGTGCTCGAGGATCCGGTCGACGATCAGCTTGTCGCCCTGCACCACCTGGAAGACGCCGTCGGGCAGGCCGGCGTCGCGGAAGGCCTCGGCCAGCAGCAGGGAGGCGCCCGGGTCCTTCTCGGACGGTTTGAGGATGAAGCAGTTGCCCGCGGCCATCGCAGCCGCGCACATCCACATCGGGACCATCGCCGGGAAGTTGAAGGGGGTGATCCCGGCGACGACGCCGAGCGGCTGGCGGACCGAGTACAGGTCGTACCCGGTCGTGACCTGCTCGCTGAAGTTGCCCTTCAGCAGGTGGGGGAGGCCGGCGGCGAACTCGAGCAGCTCGACCCCGCGCTCGACCTCCGAGGCGGCGTCGAACAGGCACTTGCCATGCTGGCTGGTGACCGCCTTCGCGATATCGGTCTTGCGCTGGTCCAGGATCTCGCGCATGCGGAAGAACAGCGCCGCACGCTTCGAGAGCGACAGCGCCCGCCACTCGGGGAACGCGTCCTTCGCGATCTCGACGGCGCGGTCGAACTCCTCGACGGATGCGAAGTCGACCTCGTGCGTCTGCTCTCCGGTGGCGGGGTTGTAGACGGGTCCGGTGACCCCGGACTCGCCGGGGGCGACCTTGCCGCCGATCCAGTGGCTGATGCGCTCCACGGTCATCAGGCTCCCTTCGCAGGCACCGTGTTGTGGTTCCCCGCAGATGCTACCGGTCCGCCGGAGCCGGGACCGGACCGTCGGTCCGCGCCCAGCGCTCGGCCCAGGCGGCGAGCGACCCGATCGCACCGGCCAGGTCGGCGCCCTTCTCGGTGAGCGAGTACTCGACGCGGACGGGCGACGAGGGGACGACCGTGCGGACGACGATGCCGTCCGCCTCGAGCGACTTCAGGCGCTCGGACAGCAGGCGGTCCGAGATCCGGGGGATCGCCGCCCGCAGCTGCCCGTACCGGGCGCAGCCGTCCAGGAGCACGCGGACGATCTCGGGGACCCAGCGTCGGCCGACGATCGCAGCGGCGCGTCCGAAGTGTTCGCAGATCGGCTGCTCCACGCGCTCGCCGTCCCTCTCTGCCGCGGTGATGGGGCCGTTCGCCCGTTCCGGGAATGCTCGGCGCTACGGTTACGTTAGCAACTCTCTAGAAGGAAGCAAGTCAGGCGACCTGCCGAAGGGGGTGGGCAACATGCCCGAGACGATGACCGAGCGCGTGTACCAGGGGATCGCCCTGCCGCCGGTGGGGACGTACCGATTCGACAAGGCCCACACCGAGCTGGGGTTCGTCGCCCGCCACATGATCTCGAGGGTGCGCGGCCGGTTCACCGAGTTCGACGGGACGATCGTGATCGGCGAGTCCCTCGAGGACTCGTACGTCGAGGTCGAGATCGAGGCGGCCTCGATCTGGACGAATACGGGCATGCGCGACGACCACCTGCGCAGCGGCGACTTCCTGGAGGCCGAGACGTACCCGGAGCTGACGTTCCGCAGCACGGCCGTACGTCCCACCGGCGGCACCACGTTCCAGCTGGTCGGGGACCTGACGATCAAGGACACGACGAACGAGGTCGTGCTCGACGCCGAGTTCCTCGGCTTCGGCCCCGGCTCGCAGGGCGGCACGGTCGTCGCGTTCACCGCGAAGACCGAGATCGACCGCGAGGACTGGGACATGACCTGGAACATGGCGGTCGAGACCGGCGGCCTACTGGTCGGCAAGACCGTCCAGATCGAGATCGACGTCGAGGCGCTCTTCGTCGAGGACGAGGGTAGCGACCGGATCAGGGGGTGAGAGGCCGGGGCCCGCTTGCGCCGGCCTCGTACCACTCCAGTTCGTAGAGGCCGTCGAAGCGCACGACCACGTCGCCCGCGACCCATAGGTGCCTCGACCACCCCGAGCCGAGCGCCGTGAAGACCCACCGACGAGCCGCGAAACGACCGGCCGGCGTGTCGATCTCGACGTCGCCGAGGTCGTCGTAGCGCTGCCGTTCGGGGCGGGGCTCGACCGTCACGGGGTCCAGGTAGACGACCTCGATCTCGGCCGTCCCGCCCAGGCGGAGCGCCGTGACCGCGTTGTACGCCGGGCTCAGGTAGTCCAGGTGGACATCGTGTCCGAACGCCAGCTCGAGGGCCTCGCCGTCGCGGAATCCGGCCATCTTGTCGCCCTCGCGGATCAGCAGGATCTCGTGCGAGCCGGTCGCGATCCGCGTTCGGGCGGGGCGCCAGTCGGCGTCGACCGCCAGGTCCACGATCTCGTCGTGCGGCTGCGGCTCCGACGTGTGGATCTCGGCGAAGTAGCGCCACCCCATCGGGCCGGGGGCGCAGCGGAACTCCTCGGTTCCCACGGGGTTGCCGTCCCCGTCCATCACCGTGTAGCGGCCGGCCGGCACGACTCGTGATGCTACCGGGACACCGCGTCCGCGGGCGCGCCGCGGTCCCTAGGATGGACGGATGGCCGACGGGGTGCGGGTCGCGCTGTGCCAGGCGAACTCGGGCGCCGACGTCCGGGCGAACGAGGCGGAGGTCTTCGGGCTGCTCGAGGACGCCGCGGCCGGCGGCGCCGATCTGGCCTGTCTGCCGGAGGTGTGGCCGTGCCAGGGCACGGGCGAGCAGGTACGCGCCGCGGCCGAGCCTGTCCCCGGGCCCCGGACCGAGCGCGTGGCCGATGTGGCACGGCGCCACGGCATGTGGATCCACGGCGGGAGCGTGCTCGAGCTCGACGACGGACGCGTGTACAACACGAGCGTGCTGTTCGACCGGGACGGCGAGCTCGTCGCGCGCTACCGGAAGATCCACCTGTTCGACGCGGATCCGCCCGGTGGTCGGCCGAGCCGCGAGTCGTCCCTGTACGCCGCCGGCGACCAGATCGTGACGGCCGCGACCGAGTTCGGCCGAGCGGGCCTGTCGATCTGTTACGACGTCCGCTTCCCCGAGTTGTACCGGGCGCTCGCGACGCAGGGGGCGACGCTGCTGTTCGTGCCCTCGGCGTTCCGGTACGAGACCGGGAAGGACCATTGGGACGTGCTGCTGCGCGCCCGCGCGATCGAGGATCAGTGCTTCGTCCTCGCCGCGGCGCAGTGGGGGACCTGGGGATCCGAGGGCCACGAGCGCCGGACGTACGGGAACAGCCTGGTCGTCGACCCGTGGGGGCGGGTGCTCGCCAGGGCGCCGGACGGCGTGGGCGTCACGTTCGCGGAGTGTGACCTGTCCGAGATCCGCCGGGTCCGCGAGGCGCTCCCCGCGCTCGGCCATCGGCGGCTCGGCGTCGTCTGCTGAGGCGGCCTCCGACCTTCTGCCGGTCCCCGACTCCCCACGGCGTATCCGCCGTTCGGTCCAAAGGCCTATGCGCCCGGCTGCGCGCGTCGCCGATACGTCCATCGGAGGTTGGTCCCGAGGCGGGAGGCTGGCATGAGCAGCGGTCACACAGGGATCCGGGGTGGCAGCGCCCTCGCCGCCCTGCTCCTCGTGGTCGCCCTGGTGACGACGGGGCTCGTGACCGACCACGCCCGCGCGGCCGAAGAGGTCACGCCGCGGGACAAGATGCTCGCGCTCACCAACCAGGACCGCACGGAGCGTGACAAGAAGGCCCTGAAGTTGAACGCGAAGCTGTCCCGTTACGCCGCGCGGCACAGCGAGGACATGGCGGACGCCGGGAAGCTGGTCCACACGTCGGCCAAGGCCCTTGCGAGGAAGCTGAACCGTCTGGATCTGAACTGGACGTCGGCAGGAGAGAACATCGGCTGGTCGACAGCGGACGGCACGGTGGACGAGACGCTGTCCAGCCTTCAGCACGCGTTCATGAGGTCGACCGCTCACCGGAAGAACATCCTCAACGCTGCCTACGACCACGCGGCGACTGGGGTCTTCGAGTCGGACGGCGAGGTCTGGGTGACCGTCATCTTCTACGGCTAGCCCCTCCCGACCTAGCTGTAGGAAGAGGAGCCCCGGCGAAGGCCGGGGCTCCTCGGCGTCTAGGCGCGATCCAGGTCCTCGGGGACGTCGACGTCGGGCGGCGCATCCTCGTCGACCGAGACCCACCGCACACGCTCGGGATCGGCGTCGAACAACGCGCGAGCCCCGACGTCGCCGGTGAGCTGCCCGGCCTCGGGCCAGACCGACCGCGCGAGGAGCGCGGGGCCGGGCGCGTCGCGGAACCGGATGCGGAGGATCGGCGCGTCGGTCGCCCGGAACGCCTCGACCAGGGCACGGACGTGCCGATCCCCGATCCCCGGCTGGTCGGCGAGGAGCACGACGGCCGCCTGCGAGTCCGCCGCGCACGCCCGCAGCCCGGCGGCCAGCGAGGTCGACTGACCGTGCCCGTATCGGGGATTGCGAACGACGCGCCCGCCGGGCGGGACCGCCAACGAGGCCTCGACCGCGTCGGCGTCGTGACCGAGCACCACCACGACCTCGTCCACGACCGGCGACGCCGCGTCGACGGCGTGCTGCGCGAGCGGCTTGCCGCGGACCGCCCGCAGCTGCTTCGTGGCGCCGAACCGCGTCGCCGCGCCCGCGGCGAGGACCACCGCCGAGATCACGACGCGAGCACCGTCCGTGGCATCGCGGCGACCGTACCAACCGCCTGGGTCGGGCGCCATCGAGGTCGGATAGGGTTCGCGCGATGGGCATGTTCGACGGACGCGTGGCACTGGTGACCGGCGCGGGGAGCGCGACGGGGATCGGGTTCGCGTGCGCACGGGCGCTCGGACGCGAGGGTGCGGCCGTCGGCGTCGCCGCCACGACCGAGCGGGTCCACGAGCGCGCGTCCGAGCTCGTCGCGGAGGGGATCGACGCGGCCGGTTTCGTGGCCGATCTCACCGATCCGGAGGGCGCCGACGCGATGGTGGCGGCGGTGGTCGAGCGGTTCGGACGACTCGACGTGCTCGTGAACAACGCCGGGATGGTCCAGACCGGCCATCCCGAGGACCTGACGGGCGACGCCGTGGGCTCGATGAGCCCCGAGCGGTTCGAGCGCGACCTGGCGCTCAACCTGAAGACGGCGTTCCACGTCTGCCGCGCCGCGCTCCCCGGCATGCTCGACCGCGGGTACGGCCGGATCGTGATGGTGAGCTCGGTCACGGGCCCGCTCGCCACGAACCCTCACAGCGCCGGCTACGCGGCGGCGAAAGCCGGCATGGACGGCCTGATGCGGACGATCGCGGTCGAGGGCGGCCGGCGCGGCGTCACGTGCAACTCGGTGCTGCCCGGGTGGATCGCCTCGGGGTCCCAGCTCGGGGAGGAGGAGGTCGCGGGGCGGAACACGCCGATCGGGCGCAGCGGGACCCCTGAGGAGGTGGCCGCCGCCGTCGCGTTCCTCGCCTCCGAGGCGGCGAGCTACGTCACCGGGCACGCGATGGTCGTGGACGGCGGCAACACGATCCAGGAGTACAAGGGCCCGGCCGAGGCCTGGTACTAGGCGGGGCTCGGCGCCTCGCCCCCGCTCGGGGCCTCGCCGCCGCTCGGCGCATCCGGCGGCCGGACGGAGCGCTCGACGTCGTGACCGCGCTCGACGCCCTCCTCGACGTCGATCCGCCGGATCCGTTTGCGGAAGACCCAGTACGACCACCCCTGGTAGAGCAGGACGATCGGGGTGAAGATCAGGGCGATCCACGTCATGACCGTCAGCGTGTAGTGGGTGCTCGACGCGTTCCAGATCGTGAGGTCGTTCGCCGTCGAGATGCTCGAGGGCATCACGCGCGGGTACAGGTTGAGGAACATCGTCGCCGTGATCAGGACGATCGAGAGCCCGGTCGCGATGAACGCCCAGCCGTCCAGCTTCTCGCGCAGGAGCCACTCGACCGCGGCCACGGCGATCAGCGCGCCGATCGGGACCACGCCGGGGACGATGCCGTCGTTGTCCCGCGCGTTGAAGAACGTCCACGTGAGGAAGCCGAGCACCGCCAGCGTGGCCGGCACGGCGAGCGCCCTCGCGATCCGACGGGCTCGGATCTGCAGCTCGGTGTCGGTCTTCAGCGTGAGGAAGGCGGCGCCGTGGAGCGTGAACAGCAGGAACGACGTGACGCCGGCGAACAGCGCGTACGGGTTCAACAGGTCGAAGAACGAGCCCACGAACTCCTTGTTCGCGTCGATCGGCACCCCGCGCAGGATGTTGCCGAACGCGACGCCCCACAGGAACGCGGGCACCGCGCTCCCCCAGAAGATCGCGCGGTCCCACCAGCGCCGCCACTCGGGATGCCTGTCCTTGCCGCGGAACTCGAACGCGACGCCGCGGAAGATCAACGCCGCGAGGATCAGGAACAGCGCCAGGTAGAAGCCGCTGAACAGCGTGGCGTACCACTCGGGGAACGCCGCGAACGTCGCGCCGCCGGCGACGATCAGCCAGACCTCGTTGCCGTCCCACACCGGGCCGATCGTGTTCACCATGATCCGGCGGTCGACCTCGTCCCGGCCGATGAAGGGCAGGAGGATGCCGACGCCGAAGTCGAAGCCCTCGAGGAAGAAGTAGCCGATCCACAGCATGGCGATCAGCGCGAACCACAGCGACTCGAGGTTCAGGTAGCCCTGGTCCATGCCCGTCGCCCCTCAGTACACGAGCGCCTGGTCGGCGCTCGGCTCGGTGACGGTCGGCGGCTCCGACCGGGCGAACTTCGAGAGCAGGTACACGTCGACGACCGTGAGCAGGCCGTAGATGACGGTGAAGCCGATCAGCGTCGTGAGCACCAACCCCACCCCGACGGAGGTCGAGACCGCGTCGCGCGTCAGCATCACGCCGAACACGACCCACGGCTGGCGCCCCATCTCGGTCATGATCCAGCCGGTCGAGTTCGCGAGGTACGGCAGCGCGATCGCGAACGGCGCGAGGCGGAGGAACCACGTCGCGTCCGGGAGGGTGCCGCGACGCACGTACCAGAGCCCCAGGATCGAGACGAGGAGCATCAGCATCCCGGCGCCGACCATGAGGCGGAACGTCCAGTAGATCACCCCGACGACCGGGATGTAGGAGCCGGGGCCGAAGCGCTCCTCGTACTCGGCCTGGATGTCGTTGATCCCGCGAACCTCGCCGTCCCACGTGTTCGTCGTGAGGACCGAGAGCATGTGGGGGAGCTGGACGTTGATGTGGTTGCGACCGTTCTCGACGTCGCCGACGGCGAACAGCGAGAAGCCGGCGCCTCGCTCGTCGTCCCACAGCGCCTCGGCCGACGCCGTCTTCATCGGCTGCTGGTCGGCGACCAGCTGGGCTTGGAAATGGCCGCTGAAGGCGACGCCGAGGCTCGCGAACAGCGAGACGATGAGGGCGACCGTCATCGAGCGTCGGAAGACGCGGGATCCCGGCGTGCGCCGAAGGTGCCACGCGCTCACGCCGATCACGAACATCCCACCGGTCGCGAGCGCCGCCAGCACCGTGTGACCGAAGTGGCTCCACGCGGTGATGTTCGTCATCAGCGCGAAGAAGTCGTTGAGCTCGGCGCGGCCGGTCTCGGCGTTCAGCTCGTACCCGACCGGATGCTGCATCCAGGCGTTCGCGGCGAGGATGAAGAACGCCGAGATCAAGGTCCCGAACGCAACGACCCACATCGTCGCGGCGTGCAGCCGGGGCGAGAGCCTGGTCCAGCCGAAGATCCACAGGCCGATGAACGTGGACTCCAGGAAGAAGGCCGCGAGTCCCTCGATCGCGAGCGGCGCGCCGAAGATGTCCCCGACGAACCGGCTGTACGCCGACCAGTTCATCCCGAACTGGAACTCCTGGACGATCCCGGTCACCACGCCCAGGGCGAAGTTGATCAGGAAGAGCTTCCCCCAGAACTTCGTCATCCGAAGGTACTCGGGGTCCTTCGTCCGGACCCACGCGGTCTCCATGATCGCGGTGATGAAGGCCAGGCCGATCGAGAGCGGGACGAAGAAGAAGTGGAAGATCGTCGTGATGGCGAACTGCCACCGCGAGAGCTCGAACGCGTCCATGCGGTCCTCCTCCGCGATCGCGGATCGGGTCCATGGTGGTTCCCGCGCTCCCGCGCGGGCCGGGTCGGCCGGCCCGCGACGCCGGGGACGAACGGTCAGGCCGGGCGCGCGGGCGCGTGCCGCTCGTGGATCGGTCCGGGACGGTCGCGGAGGAACCCGCCCCCGCGGCCGCGTTTGAGCGCCACGATCTCGGCCACGATCGCGGCGGCGATCTCCTCGGGACCCTCGGCGCCGAGGTCCAGCCCCGCGGGGCTGCGCAGGCGCGCCTCCTCGGCCTCGCCGATCTCCAGGCCCTCCTCGCGCAGCTCGTGGAGCAGCCGCTGC
>DASTPT010000065.1:0-44118 GCA_035762085.1 Actinomycetota bacterium
CCGCGACGCTATCCCGCCCCCGCCGGCACGACGTCGCTCGGCCCGAACGCGTACTCCTGCGCGACCGAGTCGCAGGGGTTCCCACGCCCGAAGACGACCCGCAACCGCGACACGTCCGCGACGCACCAGAACGCGGTGGCCGACCCCATCGGCGTGTCCCCCCAGCGCTCGGGGTGCCGGCACAGGCAGTCGGGTGCGCCCTCGTGGTCCGAGAGCATCTCGCGCAGCCGCTGGACCGTGACCGATCCCGGCTCGGCCGACGAGAGCAGCTCTCGCGCGCGGCGGTAGCGGGCGCCGGAGTGCGGGACGTAGGACGGGTCGCCCTCGTACCGCGTCATCCGCTCGCACACGTAGTGGTTCGTGTGCACGAGGGTGCCGTGGTCGTCGGGACCGGTGAGCTCGGCGTCGGTGGCCGACCCCTCCACGTTCACGACCTCGCCGGTCCGGGACACCACCACGTTGTTGTAGGACGAGGCGCGATCCTCGCGGAGCGCCTCGCGGATCGCATCGGCCATCGTGGGCTGCCGGAGCATCGAGCGGAACTGGATCTCGCGCGGGATCCCGATCCGCTCGTCGAGCGGCGCGAGCTCGTTCCCGGTGAACGACAGGCCCGCCGAGCTCCAGCCGGCGCTCATCCACAGGCCGTTCCCGATCGTGAGGACGACGGGGTCGCCATCGACCCGCCACTCGATCGCGACGAGCTGCTCCTGGTACGAGCGCGGCATGTCGTTGTTGTGCGCGACGAGCACCGCGTCGCCCGCGGTGGCCGGCGGCACGGCGACCAGGTCCGAGCACCGGCCCTGCACGCGGTCCGCGTAGGGCTCGTACCAGATCTCCTCGGTCATCGCCGCAAACAGGGCACGCGGGTCGGCATCCGCGCCCTCGGCGATCCCCTCGAGCTCTTCGAGGTACCAGGGATAGGCGGCCGCCGTGACCTCGAGGTAGCGGTCGGCGAGCGCGAGCTGCTCCCGGCGCGAACGCCCGCACGGGATCCTCGCGTCGGCGAAAGCGGCCTCGGCACGGACCGTTGCGGCACAGGCCTCTCCGACCTGCCGTCCGGCCTCGCGGCGGTCGCCGCGGACGCGCACCAACGGGATCGTGAGCGGGCTCACCGCTCCATCGTAGACCCTAGGGTCAGGACCCGGCGTCGTCCGACCCCCAGGCCGCGGGACGGCCGCCCTATCCGTCCGCGCACGGCGGATGGCTTCATGGGTGTACGACGACGAGCGGGGGTGTGCGCGATGCAGGTTCGGACCGAAGCGGGCGAGGTGGAGCTCGGGACCGAGGGGTGCTTCCAACATCTCGTCGAAGGTCTGAGCGCACCCGATCCGGGGATGCGCCGACTGGCGATCTGCGGCCTCGCCGCGTCGGGGGACCCTCGCGCGGTCGAGCACCTCACGCGGCTGCTCGGCGACGACGACCTCGACGTGCGGCAGCGAGCCGCGATGGCCCTCGGCAAGATCGGGGACCGACGGGCGGCGCCGGCGCTCATCGAGGCCGCCGAGCGCGACGACCCCGCGTTGCACCGGGCCGCGATCCTCGCGCTCGGGGAGCTCGGGCCGGTCGGGATCGAGGTGCTCGCGACGGAGATCCGGTGCTCGGACCCGGCCGACCGCGTCCGCGCCGCGATCGCGCTCGGCGAGACCCGGGACCTGGCGGCGCTCGAGCCGCTGACGGGCGCGCTCGAGGACGCGGATCCCACGGTCCGCGCCCGCGTGCGCGAGGCGCTCGAGAAGCTCCGCGAGTCCCCCGTCTTCTGAGGCCCCGAGCCGCCGGTCCGGAACCGGACTAGGGTTGCCGGAGGTATGACCCCGCCCGTCCTCGAGTGTCGTGAGCTCCGCAAGGCCTTCGGCGACCTGGTCGCCGTGAACGGCATCGGCTTCTCGGTGGCGCCCGGCGAGACCTACGGGCTGCTCGGGCCGAACGGCGCCGGGAAGACCACCACGATCTCGATGATCGCCGGGCTGCTCGAGCGCGACGCCGGCGAGGTCCTCCTCGAGGGCGCTCCGCTCACCACGAGCAGCGTCGGGGCGAAGTCGTCCATCGGCTACGTCCCACAGGACCTCGCGATCTATCCCGACCTGACGGGCCGCGAGAACCTCCGGTTCTTCGGACGGCTCTACGCCATGACCGGGGACGCCCTGACGCGCCGGATGGACGAGGTGCTGCGGATCGTCGGCCTCGCCGACCGGGCCGACGACCCGACGAAGGAATACTCGGGCGGGATGAAGCGGCGGCTCAACATCGGGATCGGGCTGCTCCACCGCCCGCGGCTGCTGATCCTCGACGAGCCGACCGTGGGCGTCGACCCGCAGAGCCGCAACGCGATCCTGGAGAGCGTGGACCGGCTCTCCGCGGCGGGCATGGCCGTCCTGTACACGACGCACTACATGGAGGAGGCCGAGCGCCTGTGCGACCGCGTCGGGATCGTCGACCTCGGTGAGATGAAGGCCGAGGGCACCCGGCGCGAGCTGGTCGGCATGGTCGGTGAGCGGGACGAGGTCCTCCTCGCGCTCGCCGGCGACGTCGAGGCCGCGGCGGCCGCGTGCCGGGCTCTGCCGAGCGTCCACGACGTCAGCACGAAGGACGAGCATGTCGAGCTGGTCGTCGACGAGGCGCGCAGGACGCTGCCGGCGATCCTCGAGGCGGTCGCGGGCGCGGGTGCCGCGGTGCGCTCGGTCGAGGTGACCGAGCCAGACCTGGAGGCCGTGTTCCTGCACCTCACCGGGAAGGCGCTGCGGGACTGACCGATGCGCGCGGCGCTGCTGATCGCGGCGAAGGACCTCCGGCAGCGGTTGCGCGACCGCTCCGCGATCATGGTCGCGTTCGTCGTGCCGCTGGGCCTCGCGTTCGTGTTCGACTTGACGCTCGGTGGGATCTCGACCCAGGGGACGTCGTTCCGGTACGGCGTGGTCGACGAGGACCGCTCCCAGATCTCGGCGGTGTTCGTGACCGAGGTGCTGCCGGCCGTCCAGGAGGGCGGTGCGATCCGCGTGCGGACGGTGACGTCGGAGGCGGCGGGCCGCCGGATGGTCGCCGACGGTGAGCTCACCGCGATGTTCGTCGTGCCGGTGGGGTTCGGGTCCGCCGTCGAGGGGTCGGACGCCGCCCGGATCCGCGTGATCGGCGACGTGGACGAGCCGACCGGAACCCAGGTCGCGCGGTCGATCGCCAGCCGGTTCGCCGCGGACCTCAACGCGGTGCGTGTCGCCGTGGCGACCGTGGCCGATCCCCACGAGACCGATCCCGCGGAGCTCGAGGGGATCGTCGAGCGTGCCGCCGCGCTCGAGAGCCCCGTCGAGGTGGCCGATGTCACGGCCACCACGAAGGAGCTCGACATGACGACCTACTACGCGGCCGGCATGGCCGTGTTCTTCCTCTTCTTCACGGTGCAGTTCGGCGTGGCCAGCCTCCTGGACGAGCGAAAGGACGGCACGCTGTCGCGTCTGCTCGCCGCGCCGATCGGGCGGGGGGCGATCCTGGGCGGCAAGCTGCTCACGAGCTTCGTGATCGGCACGCTGTCCATGGCGACGCTCATCGTGGCGACGTCCCTGCTGCTGGGGGCGGACTGGGGCGCCCCGGTCGGGGTGGCGCTGCTCGTGATCTCGGGCGTGCTGGCGGCGGTCGGCATCATGTCGATCGTCGCCACGCTGGCGAAGACGTCGGAGCAGGCGGGGAACTGGCAGTCGATCATCGCGGTGGTGCTCGGGATGCTGGGCGGCGTGTTCTTCCCGATCTCGCAGGCGCCCGGCATCCTGCCCACGCTCAGCCTGGTGACCCCGCAGGCGTGGTTCCTGCGCGGCCTCTCGGACCTGGCCGGCGACACCGGGTGGACGGTGGTGCTCCCGGCGGTGCTCGCCATGCTCGTGATCGCCGCGGTGACGGCGGCCATCGCGTCCGTCCGACTGGATCGGATGACGCGGCTGTGAAGGCGCTCGCGATCGCCGCGGTCAACATCAGGCGCATGCTGCGCGACCGCTCGAACATCTTCTTCGTGTTCGTCTTCCCGATGCTGCTGATCCTCGTGCTCGGCGTGAGCTTCGGCCGGGGGTTCGAGCCCCGGATCGGTCTGGTGGCGGTGGACGCGGGGCCCCTCGGCCAAGACCTGGCGCGAGAGCTCGAGGCCTTGCCCGACGTCGAGGTGGAGCGGTTCGGGTCGGTGGACGACCTGCGGACCTCGGTGGAGCGAGGGCAGCTCGAGGCCGGTGTGGTGGTGCCCGAGGGCTACGACGGGGCGATCCGAGCGGGGCGGGACGCGGAGGTGCGGTACGTCGCTCGCCAGAGCGAGCTCGGACTGCAGCTGTCGCAGACCGTCCGCTCGGCGGTCGCCGAGCAGGGGCAGCTGCTCCGGGCGGCCCGGTTGTACGTATCGGAAGGGGCGGGGTCGCTCGACGAGGGTCTCGCGCGGGCGGGTGTCGCGGCGCAGGCGCTCACGCCGGTCGGGGTCGTCACGACCACAGTCGGCGAGGAGGTGTTCCCGGCGACGCTCGGACGGTTCGACCTGGGCGCGAGCTCGACGTTGCTGCTCTTCATCTTCCTCACGTCGATGACGAGCGCCGTGGCCTTGATCGAGACGCGCCGTCTCGGGCTCTCGCGGCGGATGCTATCGACGCCGACATCCGTCGGGACGATCGTCGTCGGCGAGGGTCTCGGGCGCTTCGGCATCGCGTTGGTGCAGGGGCTGTTCATCATGCTGGGGTCGCTGATCGCGTTCGGGGTGGACTGGGGCGAACCGCTCGGGTCGGTGTCGCTCCTCCTGTGCTTCGCGCTCGTGGGCGCCGGTGCCGGGATGTTCGTGGGCTCGTTGCTGCGGACCGAGCAGCAGGCGATCGGCGTCGGGATCCTCATCGGCCTGGGGCTGGGGGCGCTCGGTGGGTGCATGGTCCCGATGGAGTTCTTCTCCTCGACCATGGTGACCGTCGCGCACGTCACGCCGCACGCGTGGGCGATCGACGGGTACGCCGAGCTGATCCGTCGGGACGGCTCGTTCGTCGACGTCCTGCCGTACCTGGGCATCTTGTTCGCGTACGCGGCGGTCCTGATGGGGCTCGCGTCGTGGCGGCTCCGCCGCGCGATCACCGGCTGAGCCTGTCCGGCGCGCCCATTCGCCAGTTCCCCCGGAGCCGACTAGGTTGAACGGATCCGACCGAGGAGGTCTTGCATGTACGAGTCCGGCGGCCCTCACGAGCTCCCGCCACCGCCGCCGCTCCGCCCGCGGGGCGTCGGCGAGATCCTGTCCGCCGCGTTCGACCTGTACGGTCGGTTCTGGAGGACGTTGCTGCCGCTCGTCGCCGTGGTCGTGATCCCGCTCTCGATCCTGCAGTACGGCCTGGCCGACCTGGCACGGGTCGACGAGGTGGGACGGACGACGACGGAGGTGAACGCGACGACGGGTCTCGCCGGCGCGGTGATCGGGCTCGGGTCGGTGTTCCTCACCATCCTGGTCACGGGTGCGGTGGCCTGGGCCGTGGCGGGGATCCTCGTCGGACGGGAGCCCGACCTCGGCCAGTCCTACCGGTTCGGGCTCGCGCGCTTCTGGTCGATCGTGCTCGTCGGCATCCTGACGGCGCTCGCGGTCCTCGGCGGCTTCATCCTGCTCGTCATCCCCGCATTCATCTTCTTCACGCGGTTCTCGGTCTCGATGCCCGTCCTCGTCGTCGAGGGTCGGCGCGGGACGAGCGCGCTGTCGCGCTCGTGGGACCTGGTGACCGGGCACTCCTGGCCCGTGTTCGGGACGCTGCTCGTCGCGGGGCTCCTCACCGGTCTCGTGAACTCCATCCTGACCGTGCCCTTCGCCGGCTGGTTCGTGAAGGGTCTCCTCGCGGGGATCGCCTCGACGATCACGACGCCGTTCTTCGCGCTCGTGCTGGCGCTGATCTACTTCGACCTCCGCGTCCGCAAGGAGAACCTGGACGTCGCGGGCCTGGACGCCGATCTGCGCGCGTCCGCCCCGTAGGGCCGCGTCCCGTGTCGGACCCCCCATCTAGCATCGCCCTCGGACGGGAGGAACCCGGCGACCGAGGGAGGCGCAGGTGGACGGACCCGGCTTCGCGCTGGTGGCGCTCGCGGTCGGCGCGGCGCTCGGCGCAGCGGCGGTGGCGGCGCGTCGGCGGACCGCGTCGGGCGGGGGCGGAGACCTCGCCCGGCTCGAGGCGCGGCTCGAGGTGCAGGCGGCCGAGCTCCGGCGCATCGCCGACGCCGGCTCGGTCCGTGACGGCGATCAGGAGCGGATGCGCGACGAGGTCGCCGGCGCGCGCCGCGCGCTCCAGGAGCTCGCCCTGCGCGAGACCGAGCGGCGCGAGCGCGAGCGCGAGTCGTGGGACGTCGTCCGGCGCCTTTCCACCGTGCTCGCGGGCGGCTCGGCGAAGGGCCGGGCCGGCGAGAACGTGCTCCGCCAGCACCTGATGGAGCTGCCGCCGGGCATGCTGGTCACGGACTTCCGCGTGAACGGCAAGGTGGTGGAGTTCGGGTTGCTCCTGCCCGACGGCCGGCGGCTGCCCGTGGACTCGAAGTGGACCGCCGTCGCCGAGCTCGAGGCGCTCGAGGCGGCGGACGGCGCCGACTGCGAGGCGCGCGCCCGCGACGTCGAGAAGGCGGTCGCCGCCCGGGCACGGGAGGTCGCCCAGTACCTGGATCCCGCGCTCACCGCGCCCGTCGCGGTCGCCGCCGTGCCCGACGCCGCCTATGCGGTGCTCCGCCGCGCGCACGCGGACGCGTTCGAGCGGGGCGTGGTGGTCGTGCCGTACTCGACCGCGCTGCCGGTCCTGCTGTTCCTCCACAGCCTCGTCGCGCGCTACGGCGACGCCGGCGACGCACAGGCCGCGCTCCGCGAGGTCGCCACGATCCTCGGCCAGATGGAGGGCATGCTCGAGAACAAGTTCGCACGCGCCGCCACGATGCTCGCGAACGGCGCGGACGAGATGCGCTCGTATCTGGGCAAGGCGCGCGGGTCGGTCGCCCGAGGACGGTCCGGGGTCGTCGAGCCCGTGTCCGCGGAGCGAGGACCGGCGCTCGAAGCCGTGCCGTAGACATCGGACGTCCGCACGACCCTCGTGCCGGTCGGGGCGGTGGACACGCTCCCGTGCTCGTCGCATCCTTCGGTCATGCCCGTGATCGGCGTCCGGCGGATCGACCTGCGGACGGCGCGGCAGCTGCGTCACCAGCTCCTGCGTCCACACCAGGAGCCCTGGGAGATCGTCTTCGAGGGCGACGACGAGGCCGACACCGCGCACCTCGGCGCGTTCGAGGACGACGTGCTCGTCGGGATCGCGTCCGTGATGCGCGAGGCGCCGCCGTGGGATCCGGCCGCCACCCGCGCGTGGCGCCTGCGCGGCATGGCGACCCTGCCCGAGATCCGAGGACAGGGCTACGGCGGCGCGCTGCTCGAGCGAAGCCTGGCGCACGCCGTCGACCAGGGCGCGGAGCTCGCGTGGTGCACGGCGAGGGTGCCTGCGGTCGCGTTCTACCGGCGCTTCGGGTTCGAGCGCGTGGGCGGGGTCTTCGACGTCCCGCCGATCGGGCCGCACATCCTCATGCGACGAGGGCTCGGCTAGGGACCGCTCGAGCGCGTAGCCTGTGGCGGCACCCGACCAGGAGGGACCCTTGAGCTACGACCCGAGCATCCGTGTCCTCAAGGCCGCCGAGCAGGACGGCATGGACTGGGAAGTCATCCCGACCGAGCCCGAGGACCCGAACCCGCCGGGCGAGGAGGTCGTGGGCTTCCGCAGCGGCGATGAGCGGTTCAGCTTCGGCATCTGGCGCCGCGGCGCCGAGACCGGGCCGATGGAGCTGTCGTACCACGAGATCGCGGTGATCATCGAGGGCGAGGTCGAGATCGAGGAGCCCGACGGCACGGTCCACCGCGTCGGCCCGGGCGACGTCCTCATCACGCCGAAGGGTTCGAAGGCGACCTGGCGGGCGCTGAGCCCCGTTCAGAAGTTCTGGGCGGTCCACAAGGAAGACTGACCCGTGACGTCCGACGAGCGCGTCGAGCGGATCCACCGCGACGGCGTCGTCGTCGACATGGTCACGAACCTGCTGACCGAGGGTGTCCTGCGCGGTATCGACGACTTCCGGGCCGGTGGGGTGCACCTGATCTGCCAGAGCATCGACCCGCCCTGGCGCCTGTCGGCGCTCGCCCGCCCCTACCTGGACCTGACGCCCGACCCGCAGACGGCGCTCCGCACGATCGCGTGGGTCCGGCGCCTCGTTCAGGCGCGCGAGGACCTGGCGTTCGTCGAGACGGTGGACGACGTCCACGCTGCGAAGGCCGCTGGGCGCCTCGGCGTGTCGCTGCACTCGCAGAACGCGACGCCGTTCGCCCTGGACCTCGACCTCGTCGGAGAGCTCTACGCGGCGGGTCTGCGCATGTCCGCGCTGGCGTACAACGTGCGCAGCCTGGCGGCCGACGGGTGCATCGAGGAGACCAACGCTGGACTGAGCCGCTTCGGGCGACGGCTCGTGCTCGAGATGAACCGGGTCGGGATGATCGTCGACGGGTCGCACGTCGGGGTCCGCTCGACGCTCGAGGCGATGGACGTGACGGAGTCGCCCTTCGTGTTCAGCCACAACGGCTGCGCCGCCGTCCACGAGCATCCGCGCAACCTCACCGACGAGCAGCTCCGGCGATGCGCGGAGACCGGTGGCGTGATCGGCGTCCTGGCGATCCCCTTGTTCCTCAGCGGTGAGCCCGCGGCGCCGTTCGAAGCGCTGCTCCGGCACCTGTTCCACGCGATCGAGATCGCGGGCGTCGAGCACGTCGGTCTGGGTCTGGATCACTGGTACGGCATGCCCCCGTACGCGGACCTGGTCTGGCCGCCCGTCGACGCCCGGGCGGACGACGGGGTCTCGAACCTGCGCGAGATCTTCTGGGACGAGCCAGCGCTCGCCGGCCAGGACGTCACCGAGGGCGAGGTCGATGGGCTCGGCACGCCGGCGGGTGTCCCGTTGATCACCGCGGCGCTCCTGGACCACGGACTCCCCGAGGCTGAGGTGGCGGCCGTCCTGGGCGGGAACTGGGTCCGCGTACTCGGCTCGACGTGGCGCTGAACGCGATGTCGGAGCGGTGCGATCGTCGGCCGCCGGTGACCGGCGACGTCCGGAGCGTTCGGTACCCTGGGGCTCCATGCGGTTCGCGAGCGCCCTCGTCATCTTCGCTCACCCCGACGACGCCGAGTACATGTGCGGCGGGACGATCGCGGCGTGGGCCAAGGAGGGGACCGAGGTCCACTACTGCGTCATCACCGACGGCTCGGCGGGGTCCAACGAGCCGGGCGTCGTGCGCGAGGAGCTCGCGGTCGTCCGCGAGGCCGAGCAGCGGGCGGCCGCCGAGATCCTCGGCGTGAAGGACCTCACGTTCCTCGGATTCGTCGACGGCGAGCTCGAGGTGAACCTCGAGACGCGCCGCGCGGTCACGGGCGTGGTCAGGCGGGTGCGGCCCGAGGTCATCGTGGCACCGGACCCCTCGCGCCTGTGGTCGGGCAGCGGCTACATCAACCACTGGGACCACAAGCAGGCCGGAGCCCTCGCGCTGTGCGCGGTCATGCCCGACGCCCCCAGCCGGCCGCAGTTCCCCGAGCTGCTCGACGAGGGCCTCGAGCCATTCGAGATCCCGAACCTGTGGCTCGGCAGCGAGGACGCCGATACCTATATCGACATCACCCCCACGATCGATACGAAGCTCGCGGCGCTCGCGGCGCACCAGTCGCAGCACGCCGAGGCGTCGGCGCCGTGGGTCCGCGAGCGGGCGAGGAAGCTGGGCGAGGAGGCCGGCGTTGAGTACGCCGAGGCGTTCAAGACCTTCTCGTTCGAGGATGATGAGGAGTAGATGAACGATCCGATGGACCACGGCGACCCGGAGGACGGCGAGGACCGGGACCGCGACCAGGGCCCCTTCGAGCCGCTCGACCTCCGCGAGGAGGAGGACGTCCGCGCGGACCTCGAGGACCTGGGCGGCATGCGGCGCGTCTTCCACGCCCAGGGCGTGAAGGGCGTGGTGATCGCGTGCCCCGACTGCGGCGAGAACCACTACTACGAGTGGGAGCTGCTGAAGGACAACCTCGAGCACATGCTCGAGACCGGCGAGCCCCGGATGCACGAGCCGGCGTTCGAGGTGCGCGAGGACGAGTACATCCAGTGGGACTACGGCAAGGGGTACATCGACGCCCTCGCCGACACGGGCCTGGAGCCCGACCGCCGGATCCGGGTCACGCGCTGCCCGTGGTGCGAGACGCCGTGCGAGGACCCGTTCCACTTCTGTCCGCGCTGCGGGCGCTCGCTCGCCGCCGTTCGGATCTACCGAGAGCTCACCGAACGTGGCATGGACGAGCGCGAGGTCCGCGCGATCCTGGTCCGAGCCGGGTTCGAGCCCTTCTAGCCCCTCGGCCGCTCCAGGACGCAGTCCTCGGGGGCCTTGTCGTCCCGCAGGCCCTTGAAGCTGGGCGCCCGCATCTTGCGGGTGCTCTTCGTGATCTCGAGGTACTCGACCTCGCAGACGAGGGTCGGCTCGACGAAGGTCGCGCCCTTCACGCCCTTCAGCTCGGGGACGGCCGGGGTGGGGCGCACGAGCGGCTCGAGCGATCCCATCAGCCGGTCGAGCATCGCGCCGGTGAACCCGGTGCCGACCTGGCCGACCCAGCGCAGCTCGCCGTCGTCGTAGGCGCCCACCAGCAGGGCGCCGAAGGATCCCGCCCGTCCGCCCTGCCCCGGCGTCCAGCCCAGGACCACGCAGTCCTGCGTGTTCGTGAGCTTGATCTTCCGCCAGTCCGGCGAGCGACGGCCCGGCAGGTACCGCGACCCCCTGCGTTTCGCGACCACGCCCTCGAGCTCGAGCGACGTCGCCGTCTTCGCGAAGGCCGTGCCCGAGCCCTGGACGTGCGTGATCAGCTGCAGCCGCTCGTCCTCCTCGACGACCTGGGCGAGGAGCTCGCGCCGCTCCTCGAGGGACAGGCCGGTGACGTCCCTCCCGTCGAGCCACAGCAGGTCGAACGCCACCATCGCAACCGGTACCTTCTGCGCGGCGCGCTTGATCTCGCGCTCGTTCGCCAGGTTCATCCGCTGCTGGAGGGCCTCGAACGAGTTCCGGCCGTCCTCGTCGAACGCCATGATCTCGGCGTCGATCACGGCGTTCACCTGGTTCACGAGCTCGTGGACCATGCGCAGCTCGGGATACTGCGCGCTGACGTCCCGGCCGCGGCGCGTGACCAGCCTGGTCGCGTCCGTCGTCATGTACGTGGTCGAGCGGATCCCGTCGAACTTCGGCTCGAACCACCACCG
Organism: Actinomycetota bacterium; assembly: GCA_035762085.1. Lineage (GTDB taxonomy): Bacteria > Actinomycetota > UBA4738 > UBA4738 > HRBIN12 > HRBIN12. The sequence goes on from DASTPT010000065.1 coordinate 11,275, forward strand.
GTCGTCGTCGAACGCCTTCCAGCCGCCCTCGGCGAGCATCGGCGCGAACGACGGTGGGCTCGGGATCAGCGGCTCGGTCTGTCTCGAGCCGAGGAAGGCGAGCCAGTCCGTCCGCGTCTTCACGAAGTGGAACTCGAGTCCGGGGTACCGGCGGCCGTGGAGCCGGAACGTGACCTTCGTGTCGGTCCACTCGAGCGGCTCGTACCAGCCGTCGTCGAAGATCCGCACCTCGCCGGCGCCGTAGTGGCCCTCGGGGATCGTGCCCTCGAACGAGCCGTACTCGAGCGGGTGGTCCTCCGTCCGCACCGCCAGGCGCTTGTCGCCGGGCTGGGTCGGCAGCCCTCGCGGGACCGCCCAGGACGGCAGCGCGCCGGCGCGCTCGAGGCGGACGTCGTAGTGCAGTCGCGTCGCGCGGTGCTTGTGGATCACGAACGAGTTGCCGTCGCCGCGGACCTCGCCCGGCGGCGGCTCGCTCGTACCGCCGGGGCCGAACGTCCGCTTGCGCAGGTACTCGGCGAGGTCGGGGTCCTTCGAGGCCGCGATCACCTCGGCGCTCGTGCGCGCCACCGATACCGCTCGCTCGGACGGCAGCCCGAGCGCCTCGAGCGCCGCCCCGAGGTCCTGCGGCGAGGTCCGGACGGGCTCGAACAGTTCGCCGAGCTCGGCGAACCGCTCCCACACGGTGTCGATGCGGAAGTCCTGGGGGGTGAGGCCGGCCTCGACCTCGTCCCACGTGAGCGGCGTCGAGAGCGTGGCGCCGGGCTCCGGCCGCATCGAGTACACGGCGGAGATGTTCGCGCCCGAGCGGTTCATGTTGTGATCGATGAAGACCTTGCCGGTCCGGCGTTCGATCCTCCACGCCATCGTGACGTTGTCGCGGTCGGCGCGCTCGATCATCCGGCCGACCGCACCGACGAAGTCACGCACCTGTTCATACGAGTAGCCGCGCTCGACCGGAACGTAGATCTGTACGCCGGTCGCGCCGCTCGTCTTCGGGTAGCTCCTCAGCCCCAGCGCGTCGAGCGCCGCCCGTACGTGGAGCGCGACACGCAGCACCTGCTCGAACGTCGCCTCCATCGGGTCGAGGTCGAAGAACAGGTAGTCGGGCGTCTCGACCGCGTCGCACCGGGAGTGGAGCGGGTGCATCTCGATACAGCCGAGGTTCGCGACGTACAGCAGCGTCGGGAGGTCGTTCACCATCAGGTAGCCGATCGCCCCGTCCTTGGCGTCCTCGCTCGCGACCGTGCACCGCGCGATCCAGTCGGGCGTGTGCGAGGGCGCCGTCTTCTCGTAGAAGAAGCCCCCGGCGAGGCCGTCGGGCATCCGCTTCATCGTGAGCGGGCGCTCGCGGAGGTGCGGCAGGATCATCTCGGCGACGTTGTGGTAATAGGCGATCAGGTCGCCCTTCGTGTAGCCCTCATCGGGCCAGAACACCTTGGTCAGGTTGGACAGGCGGAGCTCGCGTCCCTCGACCTCCATCCACCAGGCGTCACCCCGCTTCTCGGCGGGCAACGGACGCGGAAGGTCCACGGTGAACGCGCGGGCGGCGGTCCTGCGTTTCGGAGGCATGGTGCGATGGTAGTGGCGTGCGGGCGCTCGGGGCGGTGGTGGTCGTGGCGGTCCTGGCCGTCGCGTGCGGTCCGAGCGGCCGGTTCACGGCCAGCGACCTGCCGCGGATCGTGCTCCGGGCCGACGACGCCCCCGACGGAACCCGCCTGGTCGAGGAGCGCGGCGGCTCCCAAGACCTCGAGGCGTTCGCGACCACTCCGGCCGAGCGGCGGGCGCTGGTGGCCGACGGCTTCGTCCGCGGCTACGTCGTCTACTTCGCGCCCGACACCTACTTCGCGACGACACCTCCGAGCGACGCGGAGCTCGAGGCCGCCGTCTCGGCCCAGGTCATCGCCGGTCTGTTCGAGGGCATCGACGGCGCCCGCTCGTCCCTCGACCGGTACGTGGAGGACCTGTCCACGCGGCAGGTGCCGGGCGCCGCGACCGAGCCCTCGGACCAGCTCGGACAGGAGGCGGTCCGCCTCGAGGGCGAGGCGCCCGACGGGGCGGCGGTGATCGCGTACCTGTGGCGGGTGGACAACCTGGTGCTCGTCGTGGCCGGCTCGGGACCGATCCGCGACGCGGTCGTGCTGGGGCTCGCGCGCACGGTGGACGCGCGCACGCACGACGCCGCCTCCCCGGCCGCCGACGTTTGAGGCGACCCGGCCCGGGCGACTCGCCTCTGTCGGTCCCGCCGGTAGAATCACGGTTCACCCCGTGTGTGGGGCACGGGCTTCCCCGAGGAGAGAGAGCCATGCCACCCAGAGCCATGTGGAAGGGGGCCATCTCGTTCGGCCTCGTGACGATCCCGGTCGCCGTCTACCCGGCGACCGAGGAGAAGAGCCTGAAGTTCAACCAGCTCCACGACGAGGACATGGGCCGGGTCCGGTACAAGCGCGTGTGCTCGATCGACGGCGAGGAGGTCGATTTCGACCACATCGTGAAGGGCTACGAGGTCGAGAAGGACCGCTACGTGGTCCTCACCGACGAGGACCTGGACGCCGTGCCGGTCGAGTCCTCGCGCGCGATCGACATCCAGCAGTTCGTCGACCTGGACGAGATCGACCCGATGCTGTTCAAGAAGTCCTACTACCTCGTCCCCGACGAGACCGGTGCGAAGGCGTACGCGCTCCTGCGCAAGGCGCTGGCCGAGGAGAGCAAGGTCGGCATCGCGAAGGTGAGCTTCCGCGACAAGGAGCACCTCGCCGCGCTGCGGTTCAAGGACGAGGTGTTCGTGCTCGAGACGATGTACTGGCCCGACGAGATCCGGACGGCCGACTTCGACACCCTGGACTCGGACAGCAAGGTCCGGGACAACGAGGTCCAGATGGCGAGGCAGCTGATCGAGAGCCTCTCGGAGCCGTGGAACCCGGAGGAGTTCACCGACGAGTACCGCGAGGCGCTGCTCGGCATCGTGGAGAAGAAGCTCGCCGGCGAGCCGATCGAGGTGCCCGAGGAGGCACCGGCCGCGCGGGTCGTCGACCTGATGGCCGCCCTGAAGGCCTCGGTCGAGGCGGCGAAGGAGAAGACGCCGGCCGAGAAGCCCGCCGCGAAGCGCTCCGGCGCGAAGAAGGCCTCGAGCGCGAAGAAGAAGACGGCCGCGAAGAAGCCCGCGGCCAAGAAGACGACCGCCACGCGGAAGAAGGCCGTCGGGGAGTGACGCTCCCGGCCGGGTACGCCGTCCGCCCGGCGACCGAGGCCGACGTCGACGCGATCGTCGCCGTCGCGAACGCGTACGACGTCGCCGACTTCGGCCGCCCCGACAGCGCTCGCGAGCACATGCTCGACGGCTTCCACGTCCCCGGTTTCGACGCCGCGCGCGACTCGTGGCTGGTGCTCGACCCGCGCGGGCACCCGGTGGCGTTCGGGCTCGTCGAGACGGAGGCGGTCCACGTGGTCGGGGCCTTCGGCCGCGTGCACCCCGAGCATCGCGGCCGCGGGATCGGCGCCTTCCTCATCGACACGATGGAGTCTCGCGCGGTCCGGATCGCACGCGAGCGGGCCGAGGACCGTGTCGTGCACAACGCCGTGACGTCCACGGACGCAGTTGTGCGTCGGTTGCTCGACGATCGTGGGTACGGGCTCATCCGATTCTTCTGGCACATGGAGCGCGCCCTGCGACGGGCCGACTCGCGCGTCGCGGACGGCTCGCCGTTCGCGTTCCGAGCGGCCGAGAGCGAGGACGAACTCCGCACGGCGCGGACGGCGCTCGACGAGGCCTTCCGCGGACACTGGATGCTCCAGCCATGGGCGCTCGAGGACTGGCACCACCATCTCACCGAGACGTCGGCGTCGGTGCTGGTCGCCTCCGACGGCTCGGAGGTCGCGGGCGTGGTCACGTGGATGCCCACGTCGGACGCCACGTGGATCGAGGAGGTCGGGGTCCTGCCGCGGTTCCGCGGCCGGGGGCTCGGCGCGCTCCTGCTCCGGCACGCGTTCGCGCGGCTCGCCGACGGTGGCGTGCGCGAGGTGCGTCTGAACGTGGATGCGCAGAACGCGACGGGCGCCACCCGTCTGTACGAGCGGGTCGGGATGCGGGTGCGTCGCGAGTGGCTGATCTACGAGAAGCCCGTGACGTCCGGCTCGGCTAGGCTCCCGGCCGAGGAGGTCTCGTGAAGCTGATCGTCGCGGTCGTGAAGCCGCACAAGATCGACGCCGTGAAGGAGGCCCTGCGCGAGATCGGCGTCTCGGGCCTCACGACCACCGACGTCGAGGGGTTCGGCCGCCAGCGCGGCCACACCGAGGTCTACCGCGGCGCCGAGTACCAGGTGGACTTCGTCCCGAAGATCAAGGTCGAGGTGCTGGCGACCGACGACGAGGCGCCGCAGATCGTCCAGACGATCGTGGAGGCGGCCCGCACCGGCAAGATCGGGGACGGCAAGATCTGGGTCCTGGACGCCCCACAGGTCGTCCGGATCCGCACCGGGGAGATGGGCCCCGACGCCCTCTGAGGTGAGCCGGGAGCGACTCGAACGGCCCGCCCCGGTCGCTCGACTGCTCGAGGAGCGCTCGGCGCTCGACCGCGCGTACTCGCCCGGCCACCACGGCCGGTGGTCCGCCGCTCGGCGTGCCGAGCTGATGGACGCCTGTCTGCTCGAGCTCTTCGCGCCGTGGTCGTCGACGCCCGGCGTCGCGCTCGTCGCGCTCGGCGGGTACGGCCGGAGCGAGCTGGCGCCGCGTTCGGACGTGGACCTGTTGCTCCTGCACGACGGCTCGGCGGAGGAGGACGTGGCGGCGCTGGCCGAGCGGCTGCTCTACCCCCTGTGGGACGCCGGGCTGTCGGTGGGGCACGGGGTGCGGACACCGGGGGAGTGCTCGCCCGCGGCGCTCGGCCGGCTCGACGCCATCACGGCGATGCTGGACGGCCGGTGGCTCGCCGGCGATCGGGACCTGTGGGCCGAGACGCGAGGCGCGGTCCTCGGCGCGCTCCGCGACGAGCCGCGGGCGTTCGCGGAGGGCCTGCGCGCCGACGCGGACTCGCGGGCCGAGCGGTTCGGGCACGTCTCCCACCTGCTCGAGCCGAACCTGAAGGAGGGGGCGGGCGGTCTGCGCGACGTCCACGCGCTCGGCTGGCTGGGGACCGCGCTCGGCGAGGAGCCGCGGGCGCCGGCGCTCGACGGCCTCGGCCTGCTCCGCGCCGCCGAGCGCGAGGCAGTCTCCGATGCCCACGAGTTCCTGCTCCGGACCCGGAGCGCCCTGCACCTGGAGACGGGGCGGGCGGCCGAGCGGCTGCTGCTCGAGCAGCAGCCGGGGATCGCCATCTGGATGGGCTTCGCCGACGAGCCCGGCCTGCGGGCGGTCGACGGGCTGATGCGGCAGGTCTTCGAGCACGCCCGACAGGTCGAGCACGTCCACACGTCGGTCTTCGACCGGTACCTTCGCGGCGGCTCCGAGGCGCGCGCCGTCGAGCCCTCGCCCGAGGGCGTCCTCCGCGCGCTCGGCGAGGTGGCCCGAGACCGCGGGGTCGTCCCGCCCGAGACGCTCGACCTGGTCGAGGCCGCCGAGGTCCCCGACCCGGTCGCGTGGACCGACGGCGTCCGCGACGCCTTCCTCGGGCTGCTCCGCGCCGGCGGAGAGGGCGCCAAGATGCTGGAGGTGCTCGACCGGATCGAGCTGCTTCGCCGGTACGTCCCCGAGTGGGGGCTGGTCCGCTGCCGACCACAGCGCGACCCGTACCACCGGTTCCCCGTCGACGTGCACCTGCTGCGGACCTTCGAGCACGTCGCCCGGCTCCTCGACGACCCCGGCGAGGACCGCGTGGCGGCCGAGGCGGTCACGCTCGTCCGCGATCTCGACGGCGTGCTCCTCGGCGCCCTGCTCCACGACATCGGCAAGACCGGGCAGGGCGGCGGCCACGTCGCGAGGGGCGGCGAGATCGCCGCGCGCGCGCTCGACCGGATGCGGCTGCCGGACGCCACCCGCGAGCTCGCGCACTTCATGGTCTCCGAGCACCTCCTGCTCCCCGACACGGCGACCCGGCGAGACCTCGAGGACGACGACCTCGTGCTCGACGTCGCCTCGCGCGTGGGCGAGCCGGAGCGGCTCGCGGCGCTGTACCTCCTCGCGGTGGGCGACGCGCTCGCGACCGGCCCGGCGGCGTGGACGCCGTGGCGCCAGACGCTGATCCGCGAGCTGGTCGCGAAGGTCGAGCGCGTCCTCGAGCGAGGCGAGGCCGGCCCCGAGACCGCGGAGCGTCTGGCCGAGCGCGCGGGCGCGGTGCGCGCGCTCCTGCCCGACGTCCCCGAGGACGAGGTCGAGCGGTTCCTCGCGCGGATGCCTCGCTCGTACCTGCTGACGCTGGCGCCGGAACGGATCGCCGAGCACCACGCGATCGTCGCCCCGCCGCTCGGCGCGCTCGAGGTGCGGACGCTCGCCTCGTCCGGCGCGCGCGCCGGCACGCACGCGCTCACGGTCGTGGCGGCGGACCGGCCGGGCCTCCTCGCGCTCGTCGCGGGGGCGCTGTCGCTCGCGGGACTCTCGATCCTCACGGCGCAGGTGTTCACGACCGAGGACGGGACCGCCGTCGACGTGTTCGAGGTGGAGGGCGCGTTCGAGGCCGAGATCGGCGAGGATCGCTGGCGCGAGTTCCGCACGACGCTGCGCAAGGCGATCGAGGGCCGCGTCGCGCTCGAGCATCGCGTCGAGGAGAAGCGCCGGCACTACGCGCCGTCGCGGCACGAGGTCCCCGTCCGGATCGAGGTCCACACCGACGCCTCGGACTTCTTCACGGTCGTGGAGGTCGGCGCCGCCGACCGGATCGGCCTCCTGTTCGACGTCACGCGGACGTTCGCGGGGCTCGGCCTGGACGTGCATCTCGCGAAGGTGGCGACGTACGGCGCACGCGTGGTCGACGCCTTCTACGTGCGGGACGTGTTCGGACGCAAGCTCGACCTCGAGCAGGTCGCGGAGCTCGAGCGCGCGCTCCATGCTCGGCTCGGCGGGTGACGGGGAGCGAAGAGGCGATCGGCGCGGTCAGGGTCGAGATGGCACGGTGATGTCGCCGGCGACGATCCGGGCTCGGAGATCCTCGACGACCGGACGGAGGTCGTCGATGAACCCACCGCTGTAGGTGATGTCCGTCGCCCCGTCGGCCAGGGTGAAGTGCCGCGTCCCGCCCCTCAGCGTCCCCGCGACGTGGTCCCGCAGGACCGCCGTCAGCACGACGTCATACCGCTTGAGCATCGAGGTCAGACAGTGCGCTCGCCACGCCTCCCGGGTCTCCTCGGGGAGCTCCTCTAGCCCTTGCAGCATCTCGTACTGGTCGACGTCGACGCCGATCACCCACAGGGGTCGGTCGAGCTGCCCCGACCAACGCTCCGCCGCGTGGAAGACCCCGAACCCCGAGGAGCCGGCGGCCGTGTAGACGACGTCGACGCCCTCCCGGTACAGGGCGCCGGCGACCTCCGAGGCGCTCCGGGGGTCCGCGTACCCCCAGTACCCGTCCGGACGGAGGTACTCGATCCGTACGTCGACGTCCGGGCGGACGGTTCGCGCGCCGGCGGCGAAGCCGGCCTCGAACCGATGGATGAGCGGGACCGGCGACCCGCCCACGAACCCGAGGCGTCCCGTCCCGCTCCGGAGCGCGGCCGCGGCTCCGGCGAGGAACGACCCCTGCTCCTCGTGGTGCACGAGGTACGTGATGTTCGGGACGTCGCCGGTCGCGTCGTTCGCGACGTACCGGCGATCAGGATGCTCCCGAGCCACGGTCTCGAGGCCGGGGAGGTCGACGTTCGCGCTCCCGACCACGATCAGTCCGACCCCGATCTCAGACAGCCTGCGGAGCTCCGGCAGGAGCGGGTCCTTGGCCTCGAGCGCGACGACCCGCAGTACGGCGTGCAGCCCGAGTTCGTCAGTCGCCCGGTCGAAGCCCGTGCCGATCGCGTCGTTCCAGCCGCCGTCGCCGTAGCCCTCCCAGACGAGCGCCACGTCGGGGGAGCGCCGGACGACCTCCGGCCCCGCGATCCGTCCCTCCGAGATCGACGAGATCAGGTCGCCGAGGCGCGATCGCGAACGTCGCTCGAGTCGACGCCGGCTCGCCCGGTGGATCGCCTTCTCCTGTTCCCCCTCTTCCCGCCGCTCGAGCGCCGCCGCGAGGAACCGCTGCTCTCGCGTCCCCGGCTCGATCCCCGCGCCGCGACTCCACTCCTCGTAACCGGCCAGCTGGCTGCCACCGATCAGGTAGTCGGGGTCTCGGCCGGATGCCTCCCACGCGTCGGTCGCTCTCGCGAGGGAATCCAAGCGGCGGATGTCCTCGCGATGCTGCCCGATCCATGCGGCGAGGCGTTCCCACTCCCACAGGAGGGCCTCGTGGGCGACCTCGACGGTGGCCTCGCCCGTCGACGGCTCCCGATCGAATGTCAGCAGCCGGTGCCGGCCGAAGGCTTCGAGGATCTCCGACACCGCCACGGGGTCCAGTCCGATCTCGGTGAGCTCCCGAACAGAGGTGCGTCGCCGGGCGTCCTTCGCTCCGACGTCGATGCGGACGAGGCGGAGGAACACCTGGAGGCACGTCCAGCGTCCCTCCTCGTCCAGGCCGTCGTAGAGCGTCTCGGACCGCCGGGAAACGAGGCCGCGGAGGCCACCGAGGGAGCGATAGCCGTCCAGCGTGAGCTCGGAGCCGCTCCGATGGTCGAACAACTCGCTCAGCGTGAACTGGAGCAACGGCAGTCCGCCCGGCCGGTCGGTGGTGTCGGCGATGATCTCGCCCAGGAGCGCGGGCTGCACGGTCACGCCGTTCCTCGAAGCCGGCTCCACGACCGCCGCCTCCAGCTCCTCGGTCGTCATCGGCAGGACGTTCACGATGTTCGCCGTGAACAGGCCCGAGAACGCGGGGTGCTGCAAGGGACGGTCGTAGAAGTCCGCGCGCAGGCTTGCGACCGCGCGAACGTCGACGCCGGGCTCGGTCAGGACGGTGCTCAGACGCTCGAGGACGGAGGCCGACTCCGCCTCGGTTCCGCTCGAGAAGACCTGCTCGAACGGATCGATCACGAGGAGCAACGGGGTCCCCGAACGTGCCTGCGCGAGCGCCTCCTCGAGCTGGGCGAGCGGGTGGGCGCCGAAGGGCACCCTCGCGATCTCCCACCGCTCGGAGCCCGGGACCGCACCCTCGCGGAGGGCCGGGAGCAGCCCGGCGTTGATCACGCTGGACTTGCCGCAGCCCGAGGGACCGACGAGCGAGACGAGACGCGTGGGCGATGCCAGTGCGGCGAGCAACTCGCGCACGAGCCCGTCGCGTCCGAAGAAGTCCCGGGCGTCGCGCTCCTCGAACGCCCGGAGCCCTTTGTAAGGGTTGCGGACCTCGGCCGTCGAAGTCTCGGCCCGGGCGGCGGTCAGGCTCGCGTCGTGCAGTAGGATCCGCTCCTGCACGTTTCGGAGCGACGGCGACGGATCCAGGCCGAGCTCCTCGGCCAGGGTCGCCTGGAACGCCTGGAACGCCCGGAGCGCCTCGGCGTGGCGTCCCAGCCGGTAGAGGCAGAGCATCTCGAGCTCGCGGAACCGCTCCCGCAGCGGATCGCGGGCGATCCCCGTCCGCACGTACCCGAGCGCCTCCTGTGCCCGACCCAGCTCGAGCTCGGCGGCCGCGAGCGCTTCGAGCGCATCCAGGTGCAGCGCGGTGAGATGGAGGATCTCCGCCTGGGCGAACTCGTCGTACGTGAAGTCCGCGAGCGGCGACCCGCGCCAGAGCTCGAGCGCCGCCCGGAGAGGGCGGGCGGCTCCCTCATGATCACCCCGTTCGGCGCGCTCCCAGGCATCGGTCACCAGGCGCTCGAACCGACGGGCGTCGAGGGCCTCGACTTCCGCGTGGAGGAGGTAACCGGGCGGCCGGGTCTCGATCGCCGCGGACCTGCCTGCCGACCCAAGTGCCCTGCGGAGCTCCGACACGTAGATCTGGACCGAGTGTGCGGCCGTCCTCGGCGGGTCCTCACCCCACACCAGGTCGATCAGCCGGTCCGTGGGCACGATCTCGCCGGCGTGCAGCAGGAGCACGGCGAGCAGCGTCCGCTGCTTGCCGGACCCGAGCGCGACCGGGTGACCGTCGCGCACGACCTCCAACGGTCCGAGGATCCGGTACTCCACGGGGACCCCGGAAGGCTCGACCACGGGGTTCGACGAACGACCCGTCTCCACGGGCCCATCATCACCTGGGACGTGGTCGCGTGCGAGCGAAGGAGACGGGCCGGTGCCCGCCTCCTTCGTCGCTCCGACGTGTGGCTCGGTCACGGGGCTCCGACCAGCGCGACCTCCTCGCCGTGCGGTCCGGGCAGGTACTCGAGGCCCGGACCGCTGCCCGTCGGCGCCTGGTCGAGCCTGGCCCCCGCCTGCATCTCGGCGATCGTGACCAGCCCCGGGCCCGTCCCCGTGACCGCGTTCTCGGCCCACGCGCTCTGGAGATCCGCCACGAGCGCGAGGCCCGGTCCCGTGCCCGTGACGGCGATCCGGATCTCGGTCGGCTGGAGGCGGGCCCACTGGGCCTCGTAGGCCTCGACCAACGCCTGGGCGCGCGAGCCCTGGATCTCCTGGACACGCGCGAGGTCCTCGCCGCCGCGCACCAGGACGTACGCGAGCCAACCCGCGAGCACGCCCGCCGCGATGCTCGCGCCCACCACGACGAACCGGCGCGGGATCCGCGGGGCGGTTCCCGGGATCGTCCGCCTCGCGACCCCACCGTGCTCCCTGACCTGGACGGCCATCGCGCCCTCCTTCCTCCGTGGTCCCGAGCGCTCGGAGGCTCGGGATCCGCCTTCCGAGGGCACGTTCGCGCAGGGTGCTCGACCCGCGCCCGAGCGCCGCTCTAGCGGCGCTCTATATCGGACGCGCGACGCGTTGACGCCGCGGTCGGGCGACCGAGACACTTCGCCGATCGTGATGCCGCCGACCGGGCTGGACGAGGGGACGCTGCGCGCGCTTGCCGCGAACTGCGGTCACGCGTACCTGACGGGGGCACGCGCGACCGGCCGGCCGTGGATCGAGGACGAAGACCCCGTGATGTCCGATCTCGGGCTCCCGATCCCCCTGTCCGCGAACAACGCGACCCTGCTCCGGCCGCCGAGCGGTCCGAACGATGGGGCCGGCGTCGCTTCTCGCACCGCGAGGTTCTTCACCGGACCAGGCGGCGGCTACCAGGTGTGGAGCCTCTGGCCTGTGGACCTCGAGCCGTTCGGGTTCTTTCGCTCGACGTCGCCCTGCATGGTCCGCGAGCCGGGCGGGGAGCGCCGCCCGCCGCCGCCCGAGCTCGACGTGATGGAGGTCGGCGACGACGCGGGGATGCGCGAGGTCTGGGCGATCGTCGACGAGGTGTTCGGCCGCGGCCGTGCCCCCGAGCCCCTCTGGGACGCCCGCGTGCAGGCTGCGGCAAGTCCAGCCGCTGAAGTGGCAGGTTCTCGACTACAACGGGAATCCGATCTCGGACCCGTCCTTCTTCGAAGGTGTGGACACGTCGCTCGGGGCTGGGGCCTGCGCGAGCGGCGTGGATGACCCCATCGAGACCTACGTCGGTGACTCGGGACTCCAGTACCTGGGAGACGGCTTCTGGGCGTACAACTGGAAGACCTCGGGCAGCCTCGCGGGCAAGTGCCGCGTCGTTGGTCTGGAGTTCGCATTCGACCAGTACTTCGGCGAAGCGACGTTCCAGTTCAAGTAAGACAGCGTCGCAAGGGCAGCCGCCCGCCCCACCCTTCCGGGGCGGGCGGCTGCGCTTGGGGCCGGTGACGAGGCCAGGAGAAGCGACCGTGCCCTCGGACTAGATGACAGTCGCGCTTGCAGACGACACCCGGCAAGGCGCACAATCGGGTCGAGAGGGGACGGACCGATGAAGCGCGTCCTTCCGTGGTTGGTCGCCCCAATCGTGGTCATCCCTCCCGCTCTTCAGGGGCCGCGCTGGGCCTCCCGCAGCATCCCGACCAGCACCGCCCGAGAGTACGGTCCTCATCAGAGTAGGCCGAGTGTCTGTTGTCTTCACCGACGAGCAGTCGCAGGATGCGAAAAGGACGACGAGATGTGAGGAGGCCTCTCATGCGTAAGCGTCCGATCCTCGCGATAGTTGTCTTGACGGCCATCCTGTCCCTCTTGATGGCCGTCCCTGCTGCTGCGGGTTCGAGGGTACGTGTCTACGCAGGTGAAACGTCGCAGGGAAAGCCCATCAGCTTCCAAGTCATGAAGACCGATACGGGACGATTCCTCAAGGGGTTCAAGGTCGCAATCACGATGACCTGCGAAGACGGGACAACCGAGGAGTGGTGGATGGGCTTCGGCTTCGGGGGCAGGGGTATCCCCCTGACGGACGGAGTGTTCGTAGACATCGATGACGTCTTCTCATTCGACGCTCTCCACATCCACGGGCGGATCGGGCAAGTGGCAGGGCGCGGGACTTTCAAGTACACCGTCGCACAGCTCACCGCCGACGAGCAAGCCCAGGTGTGCACGACCGGGGACCTGACATGGCAGGTCGAGTACAAGCGGACGCTGCAGGCAGGATTGGCTACTACTCGTCCGGCGCTTGATGGAGTGATGAAGGTTCGGGTCGCCCCCGACGGCGAGGTGTTCACGCGGGTCAGGAGTCTCGGCTAAGGCCTCCCGCAGCATCCCCGACGAGGACCGCCCGGACGTACTTGTCTCCTCGGCGTCGATCAGGAGCTTGGCGGTGGCTGGCATTAGCTCAGTCGCGTGAAGGTCCGAACCGGACGAAGAGGGTTCAGTCGATGTCACGGATGTACGAATAGTCTGCGAGGCTCCACAGCTCTCGCCGACCATCATCCGTGGTAATCATCGCCCGGTCGTCGCTCAGGACGTCGACGCCCTTAGCGCGACGGGACCCGCCGACCGGGTACACCCTCCGTAGGACGAGGCGAGTCCGGGGTTCGACGAACGTGACCCCACCGTCCCGCGAGTCGACGAGACCGACAATCTCCACCGAGGGACCTCCCTCGTCATTATCCGCCCTGGCGGGTGTTCCCGCGAGAGGTTCAGTCGCCCGTCACGATGCTCGCCGACAAACCCTCGACCCAATCTGCGTCGGTCAATCCGGTCTTCGGGTTTCCTTCCGGATGCTGGAAGCGATTCCCCGTCGGGTGAACCCATCTAGCACGAGCACGAGGACGGTGAGGTACTTGTCAGTCACTGAGTGCACGGCGTCAAGTCGAAGGATCGGGCTGCCGAGCATGAAGGAAGATCAGGTCGGGCTCGCATGGCGTCCTCCTTGTAGCGTTGACCACGAACGAGGCTAGGAGGGAAGTCGTCCAATCTCTCGACAAGCTCAGAGATTCTTCGAGCATCCCCTTTCTGTGCCCAAGAACCACTGCAATGCAGTGATTTCGCAACGTCAGAATCCGAACCCGAGCGGGGCCTCACCAGGGCGTGGCGACGCCCTCGTGATCACGAGGCAGAAGAGAGCAGCCCGAGTCCGGGAACCGAGGACTTGACATGCGGCCCATGGACGGGGCCATCGATGTTGCCTATCCGTTGCCCAGTGGGCTGAATCCCTCCGTGCGCTGAAACGGTCGCCGCTCGCTAGACCTTGCGCCCCAACATGTCCGTGAGGCGGTCGGCCATCTTCGGGCTCGCGCCCTCGTCCCCGTGCTTGAAGTAGCAATAGATATCGTGCCCGGCGTCCAGCGCTGGGCCGATCCGCTCGGCCCACGCCTTCAGTTCCTCGTCCGAGTACTCGGTCTTGCGCAGGCGCAGGAACCCGAAGGGTTCCCAGGACAGGTCGTCGGGGCCGGGGTCCTGCTCGTCCGTCTCGGCGACGCACCACGCCACGCCCTGCGCGAGGAGCAGGTCGCGCGCCTCGCGCCACGACGGGTGGCGGAACTCCATCGCGGCGCGTGGCTGGGGCGGCAGATAGCCGACGAACGCCTCGATCAAACCGCGGTCGTAGTGCAGGCTCGGCGGGCACTGGTAGAGCACGGTGCCGAGCCGCTCGCCGAGCACCTTCCCCGCGTTGAGGAAGTCGCGGACGTCGTCGTCCGCATCCGCCAAGCGCTTGAAGTGCGTGATCCGCTGGTTCGCCTTCAACGTGAAGCGGAAGTGCTCCGGCGTCTGCTCGCGCCAGGTCGTGAGCGACTTCTCGCTCGGATAGCGGCGGAACGTGTAGTTGATCTCGACCGAGGGGAACCGGCTCGCGTAGTACGACAGCATCTCGCGGTTCTTCAGCCCCTCCGGGTAGAAGACGCCGTGCTTCCACTCGTCGTAGGAGAAACCGGACGTGCCGACGTAAAGCGTCCCCGTCATCTCTGGGAGGATTCTCACATGGACGCGCCCGAAGTACGCGGGGGGCTCGGCGAGGGCCGCAGTGCGGTCTCGGCCGTGTGGATCGCGCCGAGGGACGCGGTCGCGTGGCTGGTGGTCGGGCACGGCGCCGGCGCGGGCATGGACCACCCGTTCCTGGCCGGGTTCTGCCGGGCGATGACCGAGCACGGCGTCGCCACCGCCCGCTTCGACTTCCACTACATGAACGCCGGGCGACGCTCGCCCGACCCGGAACCGGCGTTGCGGGCGGCGTGGAACGAGGCGTTCGCCGGCGTCCGGGCGATGGCCGGAGGTGCGCCGGTGCTCGCGGGTGGCAAGTCGCTCGGCGGCCGGATCGCCTCGATGTGCGTGGCCGACGGGATGGATGCGGCGGGCCTGGTCTTCCTCGGCTACCCGCTCCACCCGCCGGGCAAGACCGACCGGCTGCGCGCCGAGCACCTCGCGCGGATCACGGTGCCGATGCTCTTCCTCCAGGGCACGCGGGACCCGTTCGCGAAGCCCGAGTTGCTCGCGACGGTGCTCGGCGGGCTGGGGGACCGGGCGACGCTGGTCCCGATCGATGGCGGAGACCACTCGTTCAACGTGCGCGGCGTGAAGGCCGACGCGCGGGCGGTCGGCGCAGGCCTGGCCGAGCACGCCGGCCCGTTCGTCCACCGCGTGGTCGGGGCCTGACGTGCCCCGCAGGCACCGGCGGCGGCCGGAGGAACCGCCCGGGCCGCTCCGCCGCCCGCAGGGGGAGGCCCCGGTGTGGGCGCTGGTGGCGTGGGCCGACGTCCGGCGTGTCTCGAACGAGAAGCCGTACGTGTGTCCCGGGTGTCAGCTCCAGATCCGGCCGATGGTCTGGCACTTCGTCGTGGTCCCCGGGGACGACCCGGACGAGCGCCGGCACTGGCACGAGGGGTGCTGGCGCGTCGAGCTGAACCGCACGCGCGGGAAGTGGCGCGCGGACGAGCCCTGACGACCTCGGCCCGCTACGTCCCGAGCTGTCCCATCACGGACTCGACCGAGGCCGCGCCCTGGCGGGCGGCGTCCAGCGCGAGCGCGAGGACCCGAGTGGCCTCCTGCGGCGAGTGGAACCCCATCGAGTTCTCGGCGTTGACGAAGTCCGTGTAGAACTGCGCCGTCCGCTGGTAGCCGCGGGCCTCCTCGAGCATCGCCTCGGTCGCCCCGGCCTCCTCGGCGGCGGCGATCCGCTCGATCAGGTCGACGGTGGCCTCCTCGGCGAGGTCCAGCACCTGACGCGTGCTGACCTGGATCGCCTCGGCGCGTGCGAGGAGCTCCTCCTCGTCGTACGGGTGGCACACGCCGCACGACGCGGCCGGGTCGAGCAGCGGGCTGCGGACCTGGTGGTTGCTGATCTTCGTCGCGCCCTCGCGCTGGTAGGGCATGTGGCAGTCGGCGCACGCCACGCCCGAACGCGCATGCACGCCGCTGCTCCACATCTCGAACTCGGGATGCTGGGCCTTCAGGACGTCGGCGCCGCTGATGTCGTGCTCCCAGTCCGAGTAGCCGGTCTCGTCGTAGTACGCGAGGATCTCGTCGGCCGCCACGCCACCGTCCCACGGGTAGACGAGCTGCTTGTCCTCGCCCTGGAAGTAGTACTCGACGTGACACTGGCCGCAGACGAGCGCTCGCATCTCCTGCCTCGAGGCGAGGGCGTTCGGGTCGTAGGGCTCGGCGCGGTCGCCCTCGCGCCACTCCTGCATGCTCGGCAGGTGGGGGACCGGGTCGCCCGAGGTCGCGAGCTCGCGGATCCCGAGGACGAACCCCGGACGGGTCACGCGCAGGTCCATCGTCTCCGGGTCGTGGCAGTCGATGCATGCCACCGGGTGCTCCACGAGCGCGTTCGCGTCCTCGTACGGCAACGCATTCACGATCCGGAAGCCCTGCAGGACCGCCTCCAGGCGTCGTGGATCGTCGAACCCCGCGTCGGCCGGGACGGGCTCCGCGCCGGCCTCGACGCCGGCCTCGTAGTAGGCGACCGTGTTCGACGCGTGGCACTGGAGGCAGGACCCGGGCTGGTCGAGCTCGGTCACGCGCTTCGACTCCTCCTGGTCGAACAGCGTGTAGTAGTGCCCGCGCTCCTCGTTGAACTCCAGCGCGAACCCGTACCCCGCGAAGATCGTCTCGAGGTTCGGATCGGCCTCGAGACGGCTGAACGCCTCGCTCCCGCCGAACCGCGTCCGCTGCGTGTCGGCGGTCCGCAGGTAGCCGTCGTACTGGCGCGGGAAGTTCTGCCCCCAGAGCTCGGGGTCGACGACGGTCTCGTCCAGGTCGACGAGGTTGAACACCACGCGTTCGCCCTCGGCGCGGCGCTCCATGACGTTCTGACCGAGGAGCATGACGCCGGCGGTCGCCAGTGCCACCACCACGATCGTTCCGATGTACACGAGCCGGCGCTTCATCGTTCCTCCTGGGTCATCCCGACAGGGCATGGCCGACGTCCCGGTGGCACCGGACGCAGTCCAGCTCCTGGTCCTCGGCTCCGTAGTGGCCGGTGATCTGGTTCACGAGCTCCTCGTGGCACGCCCGGCAGTTCTCCTCGACGATCGCCCTGTTGAACGACTTGATCCGGATCGGCTCGTCGAAGTTCTGCAGCGTGAACGCGACCGAGTGGTTCCAGCCGTTGCGCGCCTTCGTGACGTACTTGCCGATGAGGTCGTGCGGGGTGTGACAGTCGTTGCAGACCGCGATCGCGGCGTGCGGCCCGCGCTGCCACGCGTCGAACTGGGGCTGCATGATGTGGCAGTTCGTGCACGACTCGGGGTCGTTGCTGAGGTACGCGAGACCCTCGGCGTAGTTCAGGACGAACATGGAGCTGCCGAGCAGCATCCCGGCCGCGACTGCCAGGAACAGCGGCAGCGGTCGCGGCCGGAACCACCGGGCTCGCCGCTCGTCCCGGTCGCCCTCTCGATCGTCCTGGCCCATCGTCCCTTTCAGGGCTCGGTGTGGCCACGCTAGCCGGCCGGGCGGGTGGGGCACGAGGCGGCCCGACCCGTGAGGTCCGGGCCCTTCGTCCCCGGCCTGGGGGTGGACCCGCCTCGCTATCATCGGCGCCGTGCCGAGCCGCGAGGTCCGCGCCGTCCTCCGCCAGACGCCCGAGGGCTGGATCGGGCGCATCGCCGGGGCGGACGAGGTCCGGGCGAAGACGCGCGAGGGATGCCTCGGCGCCCTGCGCCGGATCGCGGGTGCCGACGCCACGCTCACGGTCGAGGTGACCCCGGCGCTCGTGGGGGTCTCGGAGGCCGCGGCGATCCTCGGCTGGGACCGTCGCCGCGTGATCACCTACGTCGACCGAGGCTCGTTCCCGGAGCCCGTCGAGCACCTGGCGTCCGGCCGCGTGTGGCGCAGGGATCAGATCGAGGCGTTCGCCCGCGCCTTCGCGAGGCGGCAGGCCCGTCGGCGCCGGAGGGCGGCATCGTGACCGAGCGCGTCCTGTTCCTGGTCCGACACGGGGAGTCCGACTTCTCCTCCCGGGACTTCTCCTCGACCGCGCATGGCCGGCAGTGGGACCCGCCGCTCGGCGACCGGGGACGCGAGCAGGCGCAGCTGTTGGCCAGACGGCTCGTCGCCATGGAACGGCCCGCGGCCGTCTATGCCTCGCCACTGCGCCGAACGCGCGAGACCGTGGCGCCCTTCGCCGAGGCGGCCGGAGTCGAGGTGGCGTTCGACGACGACCTGGTCGAGGCGCACATCGGCGAGTGGGAGGGCAAGCCGTTCGAGGAGATCCTCGCCGACGAGCGGATGCTCGCGCGAGTCCGGAACCAAGAGCCGATCTGGCGCCACGCCCCCGGCGCCGAGGAGCTCGAGCCCTTCCGCACGCGGGTCGGCGCCGCGGTCGAGCGGATCCTCGACCGCCATCCCGAGGGCAACGTCGTCGTGGTCTGCCACGGCGGCGTGATCAACGCGTACGTGGCGCCACTGCTACGGATCGACCACGAGATGTTCTTCATCCCGGAGAACACGTCGCTGAACTCGGTCGTGGTCGATGGCACCGAACGGCGGGTCCGCTTCCTGAACGACCACCTCCATCTCACCGACCCGCATCTGTTCGGCTCGGGCTGACCGACGTCCTGCCGAGTCGGCCCGGACGGACGGTCCACATGCCGTTACAGCCAGGGGATCTTCACCGTGCCAGCGTACCCGTCCCAGGCGGGGCCGAACGTCTCCGACAGCGCCGCCTCCTCGGCGGGTGCGAACCACCTCGACCCGATGTAGAGGACGAGCCCGATCGCGGCCCCGAGCCAGGTGTCGAGCAGGAACCCGATCCAGGGGAGCACCAGGAACGAGACGCCGGTGTAGATCGGGTGCTTCACCAGGGCGAAGGGCCCGCTCGTGATCAGTTCGCCGCGTGGCACCTTCCTGAGGACCAGCACGGCCGACCAGATCCAGACGACGACCCCGGGGATCAGCACCACGATCGAGATCACCCGAAGGAGATCGGACGGGCCGCCGACCTCGAACCATCCCGGGAACGCGAGGTTCAGGATCAGGCCGACCACCAGGAACGGCAGCGTGAACAGCACGATCCGGTCGCCGCTCCCGACGAGTCGCCTCAGGTCCATCGACACCGACCCCGACGACACTCGACCACGACCGCGGTCGCGGCCGTAGGGTCGTTCGACCACCGTCCGGACGGGACGGGTCGGTCCGACGCGGTGCGCGCAGCCCTCTACGTCGAGCCCGCTTCAGACCGGAGCCACGCGACGAACGAATCGTTGCCGAGCGCGGGGAATCCGTCGGCGCTGGGTCCTCGGCGCTCGCGGACCAGTCCGATGGCGTCCTCTGCCGACCGACCCATCATCATCAGCGCTCGCGCGACCACGACGCCGGACCGGTTGAGGCCCTCGGTGCAATGCACGAGCACCGTTCGACCCGATCCGACGAGGGCCGCGACGAACGACGCGACCTCGCGGACCTTGGGGTCGACCTCGTCCTCATCCTCGATCGGGAAGCTCATGTAGATCCGGCCCGTGGGGACGGGCGGGGCCCACGCCCACTCCCAGTCCTCCAGGTCGACGATCACGTCCACGCCGAGCGTCGCGTACTCGGATCCCGACTCCAGCCGTGTGCCGATGAACAGGCCGGGCACGACCTCGAAGACCTCCATCCGCCACCCGGGTGGGGGAGCAGGTGGCGTGTCGCGCATCCGATCACACGTCCTTCTGGATGACGTCGAAGAGGTTCCCGCCAGGATCGACGAGCGTGACGAAGTCCTCGTCCGGCTCCGGCGTCCTCGGGAACCGTTCGGCGCCGAGACCGAGGAGGCGTTCCACCTCGGCCTCGCGGTCGGACGTGTAGAGGTCGAGGTGCAGCCGGCTCTTGCCCGCGCGTGGCTCGGGGACGACCTGGAGCGAGACGTTCACGCCTCGGTCCTGGGGATCCCGGAGCACGATCCAGTCCTCGTCGGGCTCGTCCCTCGGCACGTAGCCGAGCGCGGCGCTCCAGAAGGTGAGCATGCGCTCGAACTCGTCCGCCGTGCAGTCGATCACGACGGACCCGACCCGGATGTCACCCGTGGGCCCCACCTCCCGTCGCACGTATCTCGGGAACGGTAGTGGAGAGCGCGGGCCGTGGCCACGGGGAGGCGCGTCGACGGTGGCTGGACGTGTCCCGGGTCGGGGGTCAGGATGGCGCCCGTGGGGGACCGAAGCGCTCCGTACTACCGACGTGACCTCGCCCTGATCCATCACCGTGGCTTCGGTTTTCACTCGGACGCGTGCGCTCCGGGCATCCTCGAGCTGCTCGAGCCCGTCCGTGCGCGGAGCGGTCTGGTCGTCGAGCTCGGGTGTGGGAGCGGGCTCCTGACCCGTCATCTGGTGGCCGCCGGCCATCGGGTCCTCGCTACGGATGCGTCACCCGCGATGCTCGACATCGCCCGCGACGTCGTCGGCGGCGCCGAGGGGGTCCGCCGGCTCACGCTCCCCGACGACGCCGTCCCGCCGGCCGACGCGGTCGTCTCCGTGGGCCACGTCCTCAACTACCTGCCGAGCGCCGAGGCGATCGACCGGGCGCTCGTCGCGATCGCGAACGCGCTCCGGCCGGGCGGCGTGCTGGCGCTCGATCTCTGCGACCTGGAGTACGGCGAGGCCCGCCAGGATGCCGGGAGCCGTGGGTGGGTCGACGACGATTGGGCGATCGTGACGGAGACCTCTCTGCCCACCCCCGATCGGTTCGTGCGGCAGATGGCGACGTTCGTCCGCAACGACGACGGGTCATGGCGCCGGGACGACGAGCGTCACGACAACGTCCTGATCGACACCGCCGCCGTGCCGGCGCTGCTCGCCGAGGGCGGCGTCGAGGCGTGGGTGCGGCGGTCGTTCGGCGTCGAGGACCTCCCCGTGGGCCTCCGCGCGGTCGTCGGCCGGAAGAGGGCGGTCGCCGATGAGAGATGACCGCCGGGTCGCCTGCTCGCGTGCCGCCGCCTACTGGCGCTGGATCGGCTCCCGCCGACGGGCGCGCTGCGCCATCTCCTCGAGCATCCGCAGACCCACGGTCGGCTCCTTGAGGAGCAGCTGGCGGAACGACGGCCGGGGGACCTTGATCGCGGCCACGCGCGTCTCTGCGACCACCGTCGCCGTGCGCGGGCCGCCGTCGAGGAGCGCCATCTCGCCGAAGAAGTCCCCGGGTCCCAGACGCGCGATCGCCCGGCCGGTGGGGACCACGGAGCGGTAGACCTTCGCCGTCCCGTCCGCGATCAGGTAGAAGCAGTCGCCGCGAACGCCGCGCTCCACGATCGTGCGGCCGGGCGCGAACGCGACCTGCTTGGCCAGCGCCGCGATCCGACGGAGGTCCCGCTTCGACAGGCCCGAGAAGAGGGGGACGTCCTGGAGGAGCGTCACGGTCTCGCGGGCGGCACGACCCTTGAGCGCCACCTCGCCCCGTCGGATCCGTCTGGCGACGCTCCCGGCGATCATCGTCTCAGGTGTGGCCACGTGAACCCCCTTCCTGGCTCGACCGTGTCGGCGCGTGGGGTCCGCCCCCGCACCGGCGCCGCTCGATCATCCCGGTAGGGTAGCGCGACCCTCTCCGAGCCCGGGATCGGGCCGCGGTTCACCTTCGGACCCCGATGAGTTCGGAGGGCCCGGCCGGTCTGTCCCAGAGCATGGAGGCCTCGACGGGAGGAAGGAGCGGTGATGCGCAGGCTGGTGTTGACGGAGTTCCTGACGCTGGACGGTGTCATGCAGGCACCGGGAGACGCGAACGAGGACACGGAGGGCGGGTTCCGGCACGGCGGATGGCAGATGCCGTTCGTGGACGACGTGTTCATGGCCGAGGCGACGAAGGGCATGGCCCAGACGGACGCCCACCTGTTCGGCAGGAAGACGTACGAGATCATGGCCGCGTACTGGCCGACCGCGCCCGCCGACGATCCGTTCGCGCGGCACCTGAACTCGGTCCAGAAGTACGTGGCCACTCGGAAGCTCGAGCACGCCGAGTGGCAGAACACGACGGTGGTCCGCGACGTCGTCGAGGCCGTCAGTGAGCTGAAGGAGCAGCCGGGCAAGGACATCTCGGTCCTCGGGAGCGGTGACCTGGCCCAGACGCTGATGGCGAACGACCTCGTCGACGTGTACTCGCTCTCGATCTTCCCGATCGTGCTCGGGAGCGGGAAGAAGCTGTTCCGAGACGAGGATCAGGTCCGGAAGCTGCGGCTCCTCGAGTCGACGGCCACGGGGACCGGTGGGTTGATCCTGACCTACGAGCCGGAAAGGTAGGGCCGGCGAGCGAGGAAGCGGCCGCGGCCCGCCCGGACCTCATCCGGCTCGCCGTCGCGCGCGACCACGGACCCGCGGCCGATCGTGAGCGCCGGCCAGCCCGTGACGGTCATGGACGCGTACGGGCTGTGGTCGGTACGCATGTGGAGCGAGCCGGGGTCGAGTCGCTTGGTCGCGTCCGGGTCCCAGACGACGACGTCCGCGTCCAGCCCCGGCTCGAGCCGTCCCCTGCGGTCGCCCAGACCGAACAGGCGGGCCGGGGCGGCGCTCACGACCTCGACCCAGCGCTCCAGCGATAGCCGCCCGTCGCGGACGCCCTGGTAGACGAGCGCCGGGCGTGTCTCGACGCCGGGGAGTCCGCCGGGGATCTGCGTGAAGTCGCTCCAGCCGTCCGCGAGGACGCCGCGCCGCCGGTCGGCCGTGGTGAACGGGCAGTGGTCGGTGGCGACGGCGTCCAGATGCCCGGCCGCGAGCCCCTCCCAGAGCGCCGAGCGGTCGGCATCGGTCCGGACGGGCGGTGTGCACAGGAAGTCCTGGGCGACCTCGGGCCGCTGTCGCAGGACGTCGTCCGTCAGGTACAGGTACTGGGGGCAGGTCTCGGCCAGGACGCGGGCACCGCGCTCGCGCGAGGCGCGGACCTGCGCCAGGCCCTCGGCGCTCGAGAGGTGGACCACGTAGACCTCGGCGTCGGTCTCGAGCGCCAGGTCCGCGGCGACGCGGACGGCGGCGGCCTCCGTCTCCGGCGGCCGGGCCGCGAGCACGCCGATCGGACCCGTCTCGCCGCTCGCGAGCACCCGCTCGGTGCGACGCACGACGTCGAGCCCGTCCTCGGCATGCACGCACACGAGGACGCCGGCCTCGCGCGCGGCCACGAGGGCGCGGCGGAGCGTCGCCTCGTCGACCATGAGCCGGTCGGGGTACGCCAGGTACAGCTTCACGCTCGTCACGCCCTCGTCGACGAACCAACGGAAGCGCTCGAGGGCCTCGGCCGGGTCCTCGGGAAGCTCGGTCACGGTCAGGTGGAACCCGTAGTCGACGACGGCGTTGCCCTCGGCCCTCGCGTGCCACTCGCGGAGCGCCTCGGCTGGGGGCTCCCGGCCGGCCCCGGCGAAGTCGATCACGGTGGTCGTCCCGCCGCATGCCGCCGCGACCGTGCCGCTCGCCCAATCGTCCGCCGAGCGCACGGCGCCGACCGGCAGGTCGAAGTGGGTGTGCGCGTCGATCGCGCCGGGGATCACGAGCGCCCCTCCCGCGTCGATCACGTCGTGACCGGTGGGGTCGAGCCCCGGGGCCACGGCGGCGATCGTCTCGCCGTCCAGGAGCACGTCCGCCGCGAGCCTCCCGCCCGGGTTGACGACGGTCCCGCCGCGCACGAGCAGCATCCTGCTCCCTCCTCCGGCCTGGCGCCTATCATCGTAGGTTGAGCGCTGTTGCAACGTCCGACGCTGGCTCGTGAGATGACGGACGCCTCCGTGCTCGAGCGAACCGTTGGACGGTTCCGGGAGGCGCAGGTCGCGCTCCCCACCTTCGGCGAGCTGGCCGACCCGACCACGATCCCCGAGCCCGTCACCCGGGCCCTCGAGGGCGTGGACCCCGATGCCGCGCACCCGCTGAACCTGTTCCGCGTGCACTGGTACAACGGCCCCGACCGCGGCCGGCGCGTCCCCGTCCCCGAGCACGTCGTGCTGCCGAGCGCCCTCACCGGCGTCGAGGCCCGCATCGTCGTGGCGCTCGGCGACCGGTTCCCGATGATCGGCGCCCACAAGGTCCTGGCCGCGTACGCCTGCCTGGTACCCGAGGTGGTCACCGGCGCGTTCGACCCGACGGTGCACCGGGCGGTTTGGCCCTCGACCGGCAACTACTGTCGGGGCGGCGTCGCGATCAGCCGGATCATGGGGTGCCGCGGCGTCGCCGTGCTGCCCGAGGGGATGAGCCGCGAGCGCTTCGAGTGGCTCGAGCGTTGGGTCGCCGACCCGGCCGACATCATCCGGACGCCCGGGACCGAGAGCAACGTCAAGGAGATCTACGACGAGTGCAAGCGCCTGGAGCAGGACCCGACGAACGCGATCCTGAACCAGTTCTCCGAGTACCCGAACCACGTCGTGCACCAGATGATGACCGGCCGGGCGCTCGCGCACGTCTTCGAGACGATGGCCGAGCGCGAGGCCGGACTGCGGCTGCGCGCGTTCGTCTCGGCCACCGGGTCCGCGGGGACGATCGCGGCCGGCGACCACCTGAAGGAACGGTTCGGCACGGCGATCGTCGCCGCAGAGGCGCTCGAGTGCCCAACGTTGCTCCGCAACGGATTCGGCGAGCACAACATCCAGGGGATCGGCGACAAGCACGTCCCGCTCATCCACAACGTGATGAACACCGACGTGGTTGTCGACGTGAGCGACCGAGACACCGACGCGCTCAACGTCCTGTTCAACACGGCCGAGGGTCGCACCTACCTGCGTGCGCGGGGCATCGACGAGGCGACGATCGCCGCCCTCGACTCCTTCGGTCTGTCGAGCATCTGCAACGTGCTCGGCGCGATCAAGGTCGCGAGGCTCCTTCGACTGGGTGGCGACGACGTGATCGTGACGGTCGCGACCGACGGCGCCGCGATGTACCGGACCGAGGTCGACAAGGTCCTCGTCCGTGACTTCGCCGACGGGTTCGGCCCGACGCAGGCGGCCGAGGTCTTCGGCCGCTCGCTCGAGGGGCAGGGGACCGACGACCTGCTCGAGCTCACGCACGAGGACCGAGAGCGCATCTTCAACCTCGGCTACTACACGTGGGTCGAGCAGCAGGGGGTCTCGATGGGGGACTTCGAGGTCCGTCGCTCCCAGGACTTCTGGCGCGGGCTCCGCGACGCGGTGCCCGAGTGGGACGAGGCGATCCGCGAGGTCAACGCGCGCGCCGGCGTGCTGGAGGCGCGGTAGTGGGCCCGGCGACGTCCGTCGTGTGCGCGGGGTGCAGGCACCGCGCCACCGACGACGAGCCCTACCCGTTCCGCTGTCCGAACGCGGGCGCGGACGATGTCGACCACCTCATGGTCCGCGAGCTGGACCCCGACCACGTCGAGTTCCCCGAGGACGACGACGCGACGAACCCGTTCCTGCGCTACCGCGAGCTGTTCCACGGCTATCACCTGGGCCGTCGCCACGGCCTGAGCGACGCGGACATGGTCGGCATCGTCGAGGACCTGGACCACGCCGTCGCGCAGGTCGAGGGCCACGGGTTCGTCGAGACGCCGTTCGCCGCCGCCCCGGAGCTGTCCGAGCGCCTCGGGTTCGAGGTATGGGTGAAGGACGAGACCGGGAACGTGTCGGGTTCGCACAAGGCCCGCCACGCGATGGGCCTCATGGTGCACCTGCTCGCCGTCGAGCGCGCCGGCCTGGCGCCGGACGGCCCGCCTGCCGACCTGGCGATCGCGAGCTGCGGGAACGCGGCGCTCGGCGCGGCGGTCGTCGCCCGGGCGGCCGAGCGCACCCTGCGGGTCTTCGTCCCGACATGGGCCGACCCGGTCGTCCTCGAGCGGCTGCGCACGCTCGGGGCGGCGATCTACGTGTGCCCGCGCGACGAGGACGTCCCCGGCGACCCCGCGTACCACGCGCTCCGCCGCGCCATCGCCGAGGGCGCCGTGCCTTACACGGCCCAAGGCCCGGACAACGGACTCACGATCGAGGGCGGCGAGACGCTCGGGTACGAGATGGTCTCGGCGCTCCGCCGCGCCGGTTCCGGTCTGGACCGCCTCGTCGTGCAGGTCGGCGGCGGCGCGCTCGCCAGCTCGCTCGTGCGGGCGTTCGAGGACGCCGCGCTGCTCGAGGCGCCCGAGCGCCTGCCGCGGATCCACGCGGTCCAGACCGAGGGCGGCCACCCGCTCGAGCGCGCGTACCGGCGGGTGCGCCAGCGCGTCGGGCACGAGCTCGCCCCGGAAGGCATCGTCGAGGCGATGGTCTACGCGCGGGGACACCGTTCGGAGTTCATGTGGCCGTGGGAGGAGGAGCCGAAGAGCGTCGCGACCGGCATCCTCGACGACGAGACCTACGACTGGGCCGCGGTCGTCGCGGGCATGCTGGCGACGGACGGGTCGCCCATGCTGGTCTCCGACTCGGCCCTGGAGGAGGCGAACGCGCTCGCGCGCGAGACGACGGGGATCGACGTCGACCACACCGGCTCGTCGGGGCTGGCCGGGCTCGTCGCGCTGGCTCGCCGGGGCGAGATCGGAGAGCACGAACGGGTCGCCGTGCTGTTCACGGGGATCCGACGGAGCTAGGAAGGAGCGCACATGAGGAGCTTCGCCGGCCGGGACATCCTGTCGCTGAAGGATTTCGAGCACGAGGAGTTCATGCATGTGTTCGAGGTCTGCGACCGGGTCCTGCCACACGCCCGCGACCGCCGCAACACCGACCTGCTCGAGGACAAGACCCTGCTCACGGCCTTCTACCAGCCGAGCACCCGCACGCGGATGGCCACCGAGGCCGCGATGCACCGGCTGGGCGGGCACGTGCTGGGGTTCTCGGACGCGAAGATGACGCGGGCCGGCGACTTCTACCAGGAGTCCATCAAGGACACCGTCCACATGCTGGAGTTCTACGCCGACGTCATCGCGATGCGGCACTTCGAGCAGGGCGCGCCGGCCGAGGCCGCGAAGCACGCCTCGGTGCCGGTGATCAACTGCGGCGACGGCTGGGGCGAGCACCCGACGCAGGTCCTCACCGACCTGTACACGACGTGGAAGGAGAAGGGCAGGATCGACGGCCTGAAGTTCCTGCTGGTCGGCGACATGCGGATGCGCACGATGCACTCGATCCTCTTCGCCTTCTCGCGCTTCGACGTGGAGTCCTACGTCGTCGGCCCGCCGGAGATGTCGCTCCTGCCGGAGTTCAAGGCCGAGCTCGACGACCGGAACGTGCGCTACACGGAGGTCGGGTCGGTGGCCGAGTGCATCGGGGACTGCGACGTGATCTACATGGAGCCGGTGGTGCAGCCCGACTACACGAAGAGCCGCGACGAGCGCTCCGGCGAGGTGGGGGCGACGCCCGAGGCGTACCGTGTCACCCGGGAGCTCCTGCGCGACGAGGCCAAGAGCGACGCGATCGTGCTGCACTCGCTCCCGAGGATGGACGAGCTGCCGCCCGAGGTCGACGACACGCGGCATGCCCGGTACTGGGCCGAGGCGTTCAACGGCGTGGTGATGCGGATGGCGTTGCTCGCGTTGGTGCTCGGCGCGATGGAGTAGCCCGCAGTGAGGAGGTGAGGTCGCGATGGACCTCACGCTGAACGGCGAACCGGTCTCGGTGGACATCCGGGCGGACATGTCCCTGCTCGAGGTGCTCCGCGACGAGCTCGGCGTGATGTCGGTCAAGGACGGCTGCGCTCCGGAGGGCTCGTGCGGCGCCTGCACCGTGCTGATCGACGGGAAGGCAGTCGTGTCGTGCGCGCAGAAGGCTGTCCACGCGACCGGCCGGAGCATCACGACACAGGAGGGACTGTCCCAGGACGAGCGCGAGCGCTGGGCGGACTGTTTCGTGGCGAGCGGCGCCTCGCAGTGCGGCTTCTGCTCGCCCGGTATCGTGATGAAGGCCGAGGCGTTCCTGGCCAAGCGCCCGAACCCGACGCGCGAGGAGATCGCGCGGGGGCTGGCCGGGAACCTGTGCCGGTGCACGGGGTACGTGAAGATCGTCGACGCGATCCGGCTCATGGCCCGTGCCCGTGGCGGCGAGCCGGTGCCCGAGCCCGAGCGCTCGGGGCGTGTCGGCGCGCGGGCGGCGCGCTACCAGGGCCGCGAGCTGGCGCTCGGGGACAAGCCGTACGTGAACGACATCCGGCCCGACGGTCTCGTCCACGGCGCGCTGCGCTTCTCCGATCACCCCCGCGCGAC
Organism: Actinomycetota bacterium; assembly: GCA_035762085.1. Classification (GTDB taxonomy): domain Bacteria; phylum Actinomycetota; class UBA4738; order UBA4738; family HRBIN12; genus HRBIN12. The sequence continues at coordinate 39,157 of DASTPT010000065.1, forward strand.
CGTGCTGGACATCGACACCTCGGCGGCCGCGGCGCACCCGGGCGTCGTCGCGATCCTCACGGCGGAGGACGTGCCGGGGGCGCGTGTCCAGGGCCTCATCACCCGCGACTGGCGGCAGCTCGTCGCGGTGGGTGAGACCACCAACTACGTCGGCGACGTCCTCGCGATCGTCGTGGCCGAGACGCGGAACGCCGCGCGCGAGGCCGCCGAGAAGGTCGAGGTCCGGTACGAGGTCCTCGAGCCCGTCACCGACCCGTTCGCCGCGCTCGAGCCCGACGCGCCGTCGCTCCACGAGGGCGGCAACCTGCTCTCGACCTCGGCCATCGAGCGCGGCGACGTGGACGCGCAGCTCGAGGGCGCGGCCCACGTCCTGACCGAGACCTTCCGGACCCAGTTCATCGAGCACGCGTTCCTCGAGCCCGAGTCCGCGCTGGCTGTTCCCGAGCCCGACGGCACGGTGCACGTCTCGTCGCAGGGGCAGGGCGTGTGGGAGGACCGGCGACAGATCGCCTCGTTCCTCGGCGTGGACGAGGAGCGCGTCCGCGTGACCCAGGTGGCGAACGGCGGCGCCTTCGGCGCGAAGGAGGACCTGAACGTGCAGTGCCACGCGGCGCTCGGCGCCGTGCGCACCGGCCGGCCGGTGCTGCTGACGCTCTCGCGCGCCGAGAGCATGCGCTTCCACCCGAAGCGTCACCCGCTGACGATGACCTACACGGTTGGCTGCGACGACGAGGGTCGCCTGCTCGGGATCCGCACGCGGATCGTCGGGGACACGGGCGCCTACGCGAGCGTCGGCGACAAGGTGCTCGAGCGGGCGTGCGGGCACGCGTGCGGCCCGTACCGCTTCCCGGCCGTCGACGTCGAGGCGCGCGCCGTGTACACGAACAACCCCCCGTGCGGCGCGATGCGCGGCTTCGGCGTGAACCAGGTCGCGTTCGCGATCGAGGGCATGCTCGACCGGTTGGCCGAGCGCGTCGGGATCGACGCCTGGGAGATCCGCTGGCGCAACGCGCTCGAGGTGGGAGACCGGTTCGGCACGGGGCAGATCCTCGGCCAGGGGGTCGGGATCAAGGCGTGCCTGGAGGCCGTGCGCGACGCGTACCGCTCGGCGCGCTTCGCGGGGATCGGCTGCGGCGTGAAGAACACGGGGATCGGCAACGGTCTGCTCGAGCTCGGCCGCGCGATCCTGCGGCCCGAGACCGACGGCACCGTGACGCTGTTCCACTCGTGGACCGAGATGGGGCAGGGCGTCCACACCGCGCTCCGGCAGATCGCGTGCGAGGAGCTCGACCTGCCACCGGAGCGCATCCGGGTCGTCGTCGACACGGTCCGGGAGCTGGACACCGGCCAGACGACCGCCTCGCGCTCGACGGTGCTCGGTGGCCGGGCCGTCCAGGTGGCGGCGGCCAAGCTGGTCGACGCGCTCGACGCGCTCGACGGGCGCGGGTACGAGGACCTGGCCGGACAGGAGTTCCGGGGCGAGGTGAAGATCGACTGGACCAGCCCGCCGGGCGCCGACGTCGAGGACCCCGTCACGCACTTCGCCTACGGCTGGGCGGTCCAGGTGGCGATCCTGGACGACGACGGCCGCGTCGCGAAGGTCGTCGCGGCGCACGACGTGGGGAGGGCGATCAACCCGACGCTCCTCGAGGGTCAGATCGAGGGCGCGGTGCACATGGGTCTCGGGTTCGCGCTCACCGAGGAGTTCGTCGTCGAGGGCGGGGTCCCCGTCACGACGACCCTGAAGTCGCTCGGCATCGTGCCGGCGCAGCGGATGCCCGAGGTCGACTGCATCCTCGTCGAGGTCCCGCAGCCCGAGGGCCCGTACGGCGCGAAGGGCGTGGGCGAGATCGGCCTGGTCCCGACCGCGCCGGCGGTGGCGGGCGCCCTGCACGCGTTCGACGGCGAGTGGAGGACGAGGCTGCCGATGCGCGACTCGGCCGCCGCGCGGGCGGCGGTCCCCAGGCTCGCGGCCGCCGCGGCGCGGGGGGCGAGCGCGTGACGGACCTCTTCCTCGCCGGCGGCACGGTCGTCACCTCGCTCGAGCCGGTCGAGGTCGTCCGCGCCGACGTGCTCGTCCGAGGTCCGCGCGTTGTCGAGGTCGGCGTCGTGGACGCCGCCGATGGTGAGCGGGTCGATTGCTCCGGGTGTCTGGTGATCCCCGGCAACGTGTGCGCACACCACCACCTGTACTCCGCGCTCGCGCGGGGGATGCCGTACCGACTGGACCCGCCCGAGGACTTCGTGCAGGTACTGCAGCGGATCTGGTGGCGCCTGGATCGGGCGCTCGACGAGGACGCCGTGTGGCTGAGCGCGTGGTCGGGCGGCGCCGATGCGCTCCTGGCGGGGACGACGACGATCGTGGACCACCACGCGTCGCCGAACGCGATCGCCGGCTCGCTCGATCGGATCGCGGACGCGCTCGGCGGGCTCGGCGCCCGGTCGGTGCTCTGCTACGAGGTCACCGACCGCGACGGCCCGGAGCGGGCGTCGGCGGGCGTCGAGGAGAACCTCCGCTTCCTGAAGGGCGGGTTCCCGCTCGCGATGGGGATGGTCGGGGCGCACGCCTCGTTCACGCTGTCGGACGAGACGCTCGGCGCGTGCGTCGAGGTCGCCCGCGACGCGGATGTCGGGGTCCACCTCCACGTCGCCGAGGACGGCGCCGACGAGCGCGACGCGATGGCGAGGTTCGACCGCCGGGTCGTCGACCGCCTGGCCGAGGCCGGGGCGCTCGGCCCGCGGTCGCTGCTCGCGCACTGCGTGCACGTGGACGAGCGCGAGATCTCGACGATCCGGCAGATGGGCACGTGGGTTGCGCACAACCCGCGCTCGAACATGAACAACCGCGTCGGTCGAGCGCCGGTCGCCGCGCTCGGCCCGGACCTCGCGCTCGGCACGGACGGGATCGACGGCGATCTGTTCGCCGAGTCCCGGGCGGCGTTCTGGCGAGCGCGCGAGGCGGACGCCTCTGTCGAGGCGGGGTGGATCCTCGAACGGATGGCGGCGTCGGCGCGCTTCGCCGCCGGTGCGTTCGAGGAGCCGCTGCTCGGTACGCTGCGGCCTGGGGCCCCGGCCGACGTCGTGGTGCTCGAGTACGACCCGCCGACCCCCGTGGACGCGGACAGCCTTGCCGGCCACTGGGCGTTCGGGCTCTCGGCCCGGCACGTCCGCGACGTCGCGGTGAACGGCGAGGTCGTCGTTCGGGAGCGCCGCCTGACGAAGGCGGCCGAGCCCGAGGTGCGCACACGCTCGCGCGAGGCCGCACGGGAGCTCTGGCGGCGGATGGACGCGATCGAGGCTCACCCGTTCGAGCCCGAGGGAGGCCGCTGATGCCGGTCACGTCCGAGGGACGCGTCGCGCTCTACCTGCAGGACAAGCACCCGCTCCGCGACGGGATGGCGTACGTCCGGCACGCGGAGGAGGCCGGGTTCGAGGCGGTCTGGCAGGCCGAGAGCCGCCTCGTCCGCGAGGCCACCGTCCCGATGGCCGCCTTCGCGGCCGTGACCGAGCGCATCAAGGTCGGCTCGGGCGTCGTGAACCCGTGGACCCGCAACGTCGGACTCATGGCCGCCACGTTCGTGACGCTCGACGACCTGGCGCCGGGGCGGGTGCTGCTCGGGATCGGCGCGTGGTGGGAGCCACTCGCCAGCAAGGTCGGCGTGCGCCGCGAGCGACCGCTCACGGCGATGCGCGAGTACGTCGAGGTCGTCCGCCGGCTCGTCGCGATGGAGAACGTGACGTTCCACGGCGCGTACGTGGACGTCGAGGACATCCAGATCGACATCGTGCACGGCGACCGCTCACCGAGGAACGTGCCGATCTACATCGGCGCGACGGGCATGCAGATGATGGAGCTCGCCGGGGAGATTGGCGACGGCGTCCTGTTGAACTACCTCGTCGGGTCGAAGTACAACGAGACCGCGCTCGAGCACCTGGCGGTCGGCGCCGCCCGCAGCGGCCGCGCCGTGGAGGATGTCGATCGGCCGCAGCTGGTCGTCTGCTCGCTCGACGAGAACCGGGACCTGGCGCTCGACCGTGCGCGCGAACTGGTGACGCAGTACCTGGGCCAGCAACCGCACATCATGAAGGCGAGCGGCGTCGACCAGGCGCTGCTGGACCAGATCGGGAAGGTCCTCACCTGGCCGGCCGGGCCCGAGGAGATCAGCCGGGCGATGGCCCTCGTTCCGGACGAGGTCGTGCAGATGATCACGGCCTCGGGCACCCCGGACGAGTGCCGCGCGAAGGTGCGGGAGTACGTCGAGGCCGGTTGCACGTGCCCCGTGCTGTACCCGCTCGGCGACGACGTCCACGCGATGATCGATGCGTTCGCGGAGGGGCGCTTCTGATGGACGTGCTGCTCCCGCGCACGCTGACCGAGGCGCTCCAGATGAAGTCCGAGCGCCCCGAGGCCGTCCCGATCGCGGGCGGGACGGATCTCATGGTGCTCATAAACGCGGGCACGCAGCGTCCCGAGGCGATGCTGGACCTGGCCCGGCTCCCAGAGCTGGCCCTGTGGCGGCACGAGGGTGACGAGCTGGTGGTCGGCGCGGGGGTGACGTACACGCGGATCCTCCACGAGCTGCCCGAGATGCGCGCGCTCGCGCAGGCCTCGCGGTCGGTCGGCTCGCCGCAGATCCGCAACCGCGGCACGCTCGGCGGGAACCTGGGGACGGCCTCGCCGGCGGGAGACTCGCTGCCGGTCCTCGCGGTGCACGACGCCCGCGTGGTGCTGGCCTCGGCCGAGCGCGAGCGCGAGGTGCCGTGGGACGCGTTCCTGCTCGGCGTGAAGCGCACGGCGCTCGAGCCCGAGGAGCTGATCCTCGGGGCCCGGTGGCCGGTGCTGAGGGGGCCGCAGACGTTCATGAAGATCGGCACGCGCAACGCGATGGTGATCTCGGTGGGCAGCCTGTGCCTGGCGCTCGACCCGCTGGCGCGCACCGCGCGGGTGGCGATGGGGTCCGT
>DASTPT010000066.1:0-22706 GCA_035762085.1 Actinomycetota bacterium
GGAACGCCCCGGGCTCGCTCGCCGAGACGACCGGCCACGCCGGCGGCAGGGTGTTCGTCCCGATCGTCCACTCGCCGATCGCGGCCTGGAGCAGCTGCGAGCCAACCCCGACGACCATGACGACGGCGAGCAGTGCGACGGCGATCTGGCGGACGCCGAAGGCCTCGGACACGATCCGCTCCTCGAGCGTCGCGAGGCCGTAGCCGACGAGGGCCGCCATGGCCATCGCGGCGAGCGCCAGGTACGCGGGCTGGTTCGTGAGCGCGTCGGGCAGCCACCGCGTCGCAGACGCCCAGGCGAGGGCCGCCCCGAGGAGCGCGAGCAGCATCGCGCGCCACGCCCGGCCCCGATGCTCGGGGCCGACGATCGCGAAGCACAGGACCGCGGCCACGGGGAGGAAGCCGGCGATCGCCCACGATCCAGGCGCCGGGCCCGGCGCCAGCCGGATGATGCGCCAGACGTCGCTCGTGCCGACGAGAGCCGAGAGCTCGGCGCCGGGCGCGCCGACGAGGTCCGACACCATCGGGAACACGAGCACCGCGGCGGCGAGCGTGCCGCCGACCGCGAGGACGAGCCCCCGACCGCGATGGCGGCCCGTGAGCAGCAGCGCGGCCGCGACCGGCACGACCGCGAGGAGCGTGCCCGGATAGAACGCGGTCCCGACGGCGATCGCGACGCCGAGAGCCACGACCGCCCGGGCCGGGCGCTCGGGCGGGTCGGGGCCGAAGAGCGTCTCGAGTCGGTCCCACGCCGCCGGCAGGGCGGCGAGCACGACCAGGACGGGGATCCGGCCTTCGGAGAACGACCAGAACATCAGCGCGGACACCGCATAGGCCACGGCCCCGGCGACGGCCGGCGCCGGCCGCTGGGTCTGACGGACCAGCGCCCGATACATGAACACCGCGCCGATGAGCGGGAGCAGGACGAGCAGCACCTTCTGCGCGAGCGCCGGGCTGCCGAACGTCAGCCACGACAGGCCGCCGAGCGCAGCGAGCGCCGGGCTGGCCGACTGCGCCCCGCCCAGCACGGTGGTCCTCGTCCCCGAGAGGAGCTCGCTCCAGAACCCTGACGCCTGCGACGGGAACGTCGCGAGGGCGCCGCCCTGGAGCACCTCGGAGCCGACGAGGTGACGGAGGGCGACGGCGCCCACCCCGACGCCGAGCACCGCGGCGACGAGCACCGGGTGCGCGAGGGCGAGCGCGCTCGCCCGCTCGCGCATGCGGGGCTGCTCCTCCTCCCCCTCCTCGAGCTGCTCGTCGAGGATCTCCTCGGCGCGCTCGAACCACCGCGGGAGGCGGAACGCCGAGGCCATGAAGCGCCGGACGTTGCGGTCCCGGACGGCCCGCACGGACTGGACGCGAACCCGCCGGCGGATCGTCCCGGGCAGGTGCACGAAGTTCCACCCCCACGCGGACACCAGGTCGAAGGCGTCCTCGAACCGGCGGGCGAGCGCGAGCAGGAAGACGCGGACCAGGCCCGCGACCATGTACAGGGGCAGGAGCCACAAGAGCGTGAACAGCCCGTAGTCCTTGAGCATGGACGCCAGCCCCGAGCGCTCGGCGTAGTAGCGGGAGCTCCGCCGCCGGTGCGGCTCGGCCCGGTCGCCGGTGACGCCAGCGTCGCGGTGACGCACCTGCGCGAGCGGCGTCATCAGGACGCGGTAGCCGGCCACCCTGGCTCGCCAGCAGAAGTCCAGGTCGTCGTGATGGCCGCCGTAGCGCTCGTCGAAGTGGCCCGTCCGCTGCCAGGCCTCGCGCGAGACGAGCATCGCGCACGAGGACACGAACAGGACCTCGAGCACGCGGTCGTACTGGCCCTGGTCGCGTTCGCCCTCCTGGAGGGGGCTGTACGGGTGGCCGAAGGCGTCCACCGAGCGGCCGACCTCGCGCAGGATCCGCGGGTCGTCCCAGTCGACCACCTTCGGACCGACGACGCCGACGCGCTCGAGGCCGTGGATCCCCTCGGCGGTCTCGACGAGGCTCGCCACCGCGTTCGGCGCCAGGGCCGTGTCGTCGTGGACGATCAGAAGGTAGTCGGCGGCCTGGGCTGGGGGGAGCTCGGAGGCCGCGCGGAGCGCTCCGGCGATGCCGCGGTCCTCGTCGAGCCCGAGGACGCGTCGCTCGCCGAGCGCCTGCTCGAGCACCTCGCGCGAGCCGTCGGTCGACGCGTTGTCGACGGCGATCACGCCGAAGCGTGGATAGCGCTGGGCGGCGAGTGACTTCAGGCACTCGCGGAGCCATCGGGAGCCGTTCCGCACGACCAGCACGGCGAGCACGCTGGGCGTCCGGACGGCGTCGTCGGTTGCGGGACGATCGGCTGTCGTGGTGACCATGAGGTGCGCGGTGCGCGGCGCGCAGCCTAGCACGCCTCCCCATCCAGAAGGGGGAAGGGGGGCGCGCACGACGCCCCCCTTCCGAACTGGCAGCAGCGGCTACCGCTTCTTCGCGGTCGTCCGCTTCCTCGCCGGAGACTTCCTTGCTGCGGTCTTCCGCTTGGCCGTCGTCCGCTTCCTGGTCGCGGCGCCCTTCCTGGCTGCGGTCTTCCGCTTGGCCGTCGTCCGCTTCCTCGTCGCGGCACCCTTCTTGGCAGCGGTCTTCCGCTTGGCCGTTGGAGACTTCCGGGCCGCGGTCTTCCGCTTCGCTGTCGAGCGCTTCTTGGCAGGAGACATCGGTCACCTCCTTTCGGTTCTGCTCAGGACGCCATGCGCTTCAGGCGTCGTCGTTCCCGTTCGCTCATCCCTCCCCATACCCCGTAGCGCTCATCGCGCCGCAGGGCGTAGTTCAGGCACTCGATACGGACGGGACAGTCGGCACAGATCCGCTTGGCCTCCCTCGATGACCCTCCCTTCTCGGGGAAGAAGATCTCGGGGTCGTGTTCCCGGCACCGTGCCCGTTCCTGCCACGGGATGTAGTGATGCACCGTCTCCTCCCCCAAGAATCACACGCTTGTGATTCTGAGGGATACACCCCCTCCTTGACAAGGGGGGATCCGAGGATCCCGCGCACCTCCACATGCGTCCCCGAACGCATCGTCGTCGTACGCCGCTCGCGTGACAAGTGTTTCTGGACATGAATCCGATGGTTCATCTGATTGACCGAAATGGTAAAGGAGATAGACGGAACCGGAGGTCAGCCTGCCGTTACAGCCGTTCCATCCCGCGATACCGAACCGCCCGGCGAACCGACGATCGCTCGCGCACCGTTGCGGTGCACGCGTCCGTACGTGGTCGTGCGCTCCGCGGGGATCCGACCGATCTCGAGGATCGCGTCCTCGATCTGGTGCGGCTCCATGCGGATCCCCCACTCTGCGCCGGCCATGCGGCTGATCGTCTCCTCCATCAACGTGCCGCCGAAGTCGTTCGCTCCCCCGTTCAGGATCGCCTGGCTCGCCTGTACGCCGAGCTTCACCCAGGACACCTGGATGTTGGCGATCGCGCCGTCGAGCAGGATCCGGGCGATCGCGTGCATCCGGCGGTTGTCGTCGAACGTGGCGCCGGGGCGAGCCCGGCCGGCCAGGTAGATCGGCGCGTTCTGGTGGACGAACGTGAGCGGTACGAACTCGGTGAAGCCACCGGTCCGCCGTTGGATCGCCGCCAGGCGTCGGATGTGCGCCACCCAGTGCGGCGGCGCGTCGACATGGCCGAACATGATCGTCGACGAGGACGGGATCCCCAGATCGTGGGCCGTGGTGACGATCTCCTCCCACGTGTCGGCAGGCAGCTTGCCCTTCGTCAGGGCCCAGCGGACGTCGTCGTCGAGGATCTCGGCGGCCGTCCCCGGGATCGAGCCGAGGCCGTGAGCGCGGCACTCCACCAGGAACTCGCGGAACGAGATCCCGAGCTTCGTGGAGCCGTTCAGCACCTCCATCGGGCTGAACGCGTGCACGTGGATCTCGGGTGCCGTGGCCTTCACGGCATCGATCAGGTCGAAGTAGTACGAGCCGGGCAGGTCGGGGTGGATCCCGCCCTGCATGCAGATCTCGGTGGCCCCCCGGTCCGCGGCCTCGCGCACCCGCTCGGCGACCTCGGCGAGCGTGAGGGTGTAGGACTCGGGATCGACCTCGCGCTGGGCGAACGCGCAGAAGCGGCACCCCACGTAGCAGACGTTCGTGAAGTTGATGTTCCGGTTCACCACGTACGTGATCTCGTCGCCGACGGCCTCGGCGCGCAGGCCGTCCGCCACGGCGCACAGAGCGTGGAGCGCGGGGCCCTCGGCGCGGAACAGCGCGAGCGCCTCACCGTCGCCGATCGGGCGGTGGCGCTCGGCCTTGCGCAGCGCGGCTCGGACGACGGGCTCAAGGCGCTCGGGCCTCACGCGCTCCGCGAACCAGGCCCGCGTGACCGTGTTCTCGGGTTCGGCGAGGTCCCCGTACACGACCTCGGCGTCGGCGCGAAGGCCGGCGCCCGGCCCTTTCGCGAAGCCCAGGCCCGTGGCACGCGGCTTCCACTGGACGTCGGGGTCCTGCCACGCGATCGGCCGCGCGACCCGCTCCGGGTCGGCGCGCCCGTCGGGACCCAGCAGCGCGGCGACCGGCGACCGCATCTTCCCCGCCAGGTACGGGTCCGGGCGCAGGGCGAACTCCGGGTAGATCGTCAGACGCTCGCGGAGCTCTAAGTCACGCTCGGCGGTGCGTTCGGCGAGGACGTCGATCGCCGGCCACGGGCGCTCCGGGTTCACGTGGTCCGGCGTCAGGGGCGAGACGCCACCCCAGTCGTCGATCCCCGCGTCCAACAGCCGGAGCTGCATCGCCGCGTCGGACAGGTTGGGCGGCGCCTGCAGGTGCATCTGCGGCCCGAGGATCACCCGCGCCGTGGCCACGGTCGCCAGGAACTCCTCCTCACCTGGCTCCGGCGACCCGTGCATGGCGGTACCCGGCTTCGCCCGGAAGTTCTGGACGATCACCTCCTGCACGTGTCGGTACCGGCGGTGGAGGTCGCGGATCGCGAACAGCGACTCGGCCCGTTCGCGAGGGGTCTCGCCGATCCCGACGAGGATCCCGGTCGTGAACGGGATCGCCAGACGCCCGGCGTCCTCGATCGTCCGGAGCCGTACGGCCGGGACCTTGTCGGGCGAGCCGAAGTGCGGACCGCCGCGCTCCGAGAGCCGGTCCGAGGACGTCTCCAGCATGAGCCCCATCGAGGCGCTGACGTGCTTCAGCCGCGCCATCTCCTCCCACGACATCACCCCGGGGTTCAGGTGCGGCAGGAGCCCGGTCTCCTCGATCACGCGGATCGCCATCGCCCGGACGTAGTCGAGCGTCGAGCCGTACCCGCGTTCGTCGAGCCACGCGCGGGCCGCCGGGTACCGCTCCTCCGGCCGGTCGCCGAGGGTGAACAGCGCCTCCTTGCATCCGAGTCGGCGGCCAGACTCGGCGATCCGGATCACCTCCTCGGGCGTGAGGTACGGGTGCTCGAGCTTCGCCGGCGGCTTCGCGAACGTGCAGTAGTGGCAATGGTCGCGACAGAGCATCGTGAGCGGGATGAAGACCTTGCGCGAGTGCGTCACGGTCCGACCGTGCCCGAGCTCGCGGAGGCGAGCGGCCAGCGCCATCAACCGGTCGAGGTCGTCCCCCCGCGTGCCCAACAGGGCCTCGGTCTCCTCGAGCGAGAGCGCCTTGCCGGCGTCGGCGCGGGCGAGCGCCCGGCGACGAGCGTGGGACGTCGGGTCGCTCATCCCGCCGAATCTATCACCGTCGTTCCGCGGCTTGCGCCGGAGCCAGCCACGGCCTGACACTGGGCGCATGCAGGCACCGGAACACCGTTACGCGAGAAGTGGCGACGTCCACATCGCGTATCAGGCCTTCGGCGAGGGTCCCATCAGGCTGATCTTCGTGGCCGAGTTCTGGAACTCGATCGAGGTCATGTGGGAGCAGCCGGACTACCGGCGGTTCCTCGAGCGCCTGGGTGGCTTCGCGAGGGTCGCCTGTCTGGATCAGCGCGGCACGGGCTCCTCCGATCCGGTCTCCCTCGACGAGCTCCCGACCCTCGAGGTGTGGGCGGACGACGTGAACGCGGTCATGCAGGCGGACGACACCGACAGCGCCGTCCTGATGGGCATCGGGGGTGGCGGGGCGGTCGCGATGGCCTTCGCAGCGACCTTCCCCGAGCGCACCGACGCGCTCGTGCTCGTGAACTCGACCGCCCGGTACACGGCGACGCCGGACTATCCGTGGGGAACCTCCCCGGAGTTCGAGGCGCGCCTCGAACGGGAGTTGCGCTTCGGGTGGGGGCGCGGGGTGCTCCTCGAGACGGTCGGACCCAGCGTGGCCGGCGATCCGGACTTCCGACGATGGTGGGCGCGCTACCAGCGGGTCGGGTCGAGCCCCGGCACCGTGCTCCGGATGCGCCAGATGCTCCGGGAGATCGACGTCCGGTCGGTGCTCGGCTCCATCGTCGTCCCGACGCTGATCGTGCATCGCCGTGACAACCGCCTGGTCGACATCGCCCACGGGCGGTACCTCGCCGAGCACATCCCGAACGCGAGGTTCGTGGAGGTCGAGGGCGACGACTACTTCCCGTTCGTCGGCAACGCCGAGGTGATCCTGGACGAGATCGAGGAGTTCCTGACGGGCTTCCGGCGCGTCGCTGGTCACGATCGCGTCCTGGCGACCGTGCTGTTCACCGACATCGTCGGCTCGACGGAACGCGCCGCGGCGATCGGTGACGGCGCGTGGCGGCGCCTTCGGGAGGCGCATCACGCGCTGGTGCGGACGGAGCTCGAGCGGTTCCGTGGACGCGAGGTCGACACGGCCGGGGACGGGTTCCTCGCGGTGTTCGACGGGCCCGCGCGGGCGGTCCGGTGCGGCGACGCGATCCGCGAGGGCGTCCGAGCCCTCGGCCTCGAGGTCCGGGTCGGCGTGCACGCCGGTGAGGTCCAGCTCGCGGGTGACGGCGTGAGCGGGATCGCGGTGCACATCGGCGCGAGGATCTCCTCGCTCGCCGAGCCGGGGCAGGTCCTCGTGTCGAGTACGGTCAAGGACCTGGTGGCCGGATCCGGGATCTTGTTCCGGCCGGCCGGCCGGCACGCGCTGAAGGGAGTGCCCGAGGAGTGGGATCTGTTCGAGATGGCGGACACGTGAGGGTCACGGCGCTCGCCGGGGGGATCGGCGCGGGGAAGTTCCTGCGCGGGCTCGTGCGCGCCGTCGGCGAGCCGAGCGTCACGGCGATCGTGAACACGGCGGACGACGTGCAGATGCACGGGCTCCACGTGAGCCCGGACCTCGACTCGGTCACCTACTGGATCGGCGACGTGTTCGACCGCGAGCGCGGGTGGGGGCGGCGCGGCGAGACCTTCCGCGCGACCGAGGAGCTCGGGCGCTTCGACCCCGACCTCGCGTGGTTCAACCTGGGCGACCTGGACCTGGCCACCCACCTGTTCCGCACGCGGCTGCTGCGCGAGGGCAGGACGCTGTCGGAGGTCACCGCGCTCGTGGCCGCGCGCTTCGCGATCTCGGCGCGGATCCTGCCGATGTCCGACGACCCGGTCACGACGCGCGTCAAAGTCCTCGCCGACGGCGGCGAGTTGGACCTGCACTTCCAGGAGTACTGGGTCCGCCGCCGCGCGCGGGACGAGGTGAAGCACGTCCGGTACGCCGGCACCGAGACGGCCCGTCCGGCGCCGGGCGTCCTCGAGGCGCTGGCGACCGCCGACGCGATCGTCGTGTGCCCGTCGAACCCCGTGGCGTCGATCGGTCCGATCCTCGCGGTCGCCGGGATCCGCGACGCCCTGGCCGCGCGACGTCAGCGCGTGGTCGGGATCTCGGGCATCGTGGGCGGGGCGCCGCTCGCGGGGATGGCCGACAAGCTCATGCCGGCCGCCGGCGTCGAGGTGACGGCCGCCGGCGCGGCCGAGTGCTACCGCGGGCTCCTCGGCGCGTGGGTGGTGGACGAGGCGGACCGGGCGCTCGCGGCGCGGATCGAGGGCACGGGTGTGCGCGTCGGCGTCACCGACACGATCATGACCGACGACGGTGCCGCCGAGGCGCTGGCGCGGTTCGCGCTCGGGCTGCTGGCGTGACCGTCGAGGTCCTGCCCGTCCAGGGGCTCCCGGAGGTCCGCCCCGGCGACGACCTGGCCGCGCTCCTCGCTCCCCCGCTCCGCGCGCTCGGCCTCCGCGAGGGCGACGTGGTGGTCGTTACGCAGAAGGTCGTCTCGAAGGCCGAGGGTCGCGTCGTCCCCGACGAGGGCTCGGGCCGCTCGCGCTGGATCGAGCGCGAGACCGAGGCCGTGGTCGCCCGGCGCGGCGACCTGGTGATCGCGCGGACCCGCCACGGCTTCGTGTGCGCCAACGCCGGCGTCGACGCGTCGAACGTGGACGCCGGGACGCTCACGCTGCTCCCGGAGGATCCCGACGCGTCCGCCGAGCGGATCCGCTCGGGGCTGCGCGCGGCGCTCGGCACGGCCGCGCCGGTCGTCGTGACCGACACGTTCGGGCGGCCGTGGCGCCACGGCGTCGTGAACGTGGCGATCGGATGCGCCGGCCTGCCGTCGGTCGTCGACCTGCGCGGGACACCCGACGACCGCGGCCGCGTGCTCGAGGCCACGGTCGTGGCGCTCGCGGACGAGGTCGCCGCCGCGAGCGGCCTCGTCATGGGAAAGGCCGCGCGGGTCCCGGCCGCGGTGGTGCGCGGCGTGGTCGCGGACGCGCCCGAGGCGCCGGCGCGCGCGCTCGTCCGCGAGCCGCGCGACGACCTGTTCCGCGAGTCCCCACTCGTCGCGATCGGCGCGCGCCGCACGATCCGATCGTTCGGCCCGGGAGGGGTGCCGCGCCACGCCGTCGAGGAAGCGATCCGGGCGGCGTGTACCGCCCCGGCGCCGCACCACACCCGCCCCTGGATGTTCACGGCGCTCGAGAGCCCGGCGGCCCGCCGAGGGCTCCTCGCGACGATCGCGGAGGCCTGGCGGGCCGACCTCCGGAGCGACGGCACGCCCGAGGCCACGATCGAGCGGCGCATCGCGAGGAGCGACGCGGTGCTCGGTGCTGCCCCGCTGCTGATCGTGCCCTGGGTCCGGTTCGCCGGCGCACACCCCTACCCCGACGACGAGCGCGCCGGCGCCGAGCGCGAGATGTTCCTGCTCGCGGGCGGGGCGGCGATCCAGAACCTGCTGCTCGCGCTGCACGCCCAGGGGCTCGCGAGCGCCTGGATCTCCTCGACGCTGTTCTGTCAGCAGGAGACCCGCGCGGCGCTCGGCGTCGCGGACGAGTGGTACGCGCTCGGCACGGTGGCGGTCGGTCCGCCGCCCGAGGGCGAACCGCCGCCGAGGCCGCGGCTCGACGTCACCGAGCACGTCCGGTTCGCCTAGGTTCGCCGAGGGTCACTCGCGGTGGAACGCCGTCCCCAACCCCGAGGGCGGATCGGACGAAAGCAGCCGGCGCCAGATCGGATGCCGATCCGCAAGGTCGCGGAACAGTTGCAGGTACACGAGGACGAGCGCGAAGATCATGAGCGGGAAGGGCAGCAGTGCGAGGATCTGCGACGCGCTCGGGAACACGGGCTGCAGCTGCAGAGCCGCCCACGCCAGCACGCCGAACAGGTAGGCGCCGAACGCCGCGCGGATCGGGTTCCAGCCGCCGAAGATCACGATCGCGAGCGCGATCCAGCCGAAGTTCGTCGTGAGCCCCTCGCGCCAGCCGAGCTTCACGTCCAGGGAGAAAGCAGCGCCCGCGATCCCGGCGAGCGCCCCGCCGACCATCGTGTACAGGTAGCGGAGCCGGTTCACGTCGATCCCGCGGGCGAACGCCGCGTCGGCGCGCTCGCCGACGCCCTGCATCTCCAGGCCGCGACGCGTGTGGAACACGAACAGGTAGCCGACGACGATCGCGAGGTAGCTCCCGTACACCGACAGGTTGTGCCGGAACAGGACCCTGCCGACGTACGGGATGTCCGCGAGCAGCGGGATCGGGACGGCGCGGACCGACGGCCCGTGCTGTCCGACGTACGGGTCGCCGAGGAAGCTGCTCAGCTCGATCGCGAGCAGCGCCAGCACGAACCCGACGGCGATCTGGTTCAGACGCAGCTCGATGCTCGCGAACGCGACGAGCGCGGCGATCAGCGCCCCCACGCCCGCGGCCGCGAGGAACCCGAGGAGCACGCTGCCCGTCGTGTACGCGACCGCGAAGCCGGTCATCGCCGAGAGCATGATCGTGCCCTCCATCGACAGGTTCACGACGCCTGCCTTCTCGGTGATCGTCTCGCCGACCACCGCGTACACGAGCGCGCTCGCCGAGGCCACGATCGTCGCGAGCGTCGCCTCCACGCTACGGACCCTCCGGCTCCATGAGCCGCTCCGGCCCCATGAGGACCATCCGGCGACGCGTCCGCCGCGCGCGCCAGCCGCCCAACAGGATCACGAGCAGCACCAGGACGCCCTGCAACACGCCCCCGAGCGACGAGTCGAGGTCCAGCCGCAGGGACAGCTGCGTGCTCCCGACCGCGACCGCCGCGAAGAAGAACGAGATCGGGGCGATCCACGCCGCCCGGTATCCGGCGAGCAGGACGACGAGGATGCCGAGGAACCCGTACCCGCCCGAGACCGACGGCACGAGCTTGTGGAACACGCCGGAGACGAGGATCGCGCCGGCCAGCCCCGCGAGGCCGCCGCACAAGAGGAACGCGGCCAGGGTGTAGCGCTCGGTCGAGATCCCGAGCAGGTGGGCGCTGCGCGGGTTCTTCCCCACCGCCTTCAGCCGCAGGCCGAAGCGTGTCCCGCGCATCAGCACGTAGACGAGCACCACCGCGCCCACGGTGAGCAGGATCGGGATCACCGCGAACTGCGCCCTCCCCACGGTCGGCATCCAGGCCTCGGGCCGGAACAGGTCGGTGCCGCTCGTGGACGCCACGCCCTCGCGCTTCCACGGCCCGATGATCAGGTAGATCGCCAGGCCGGAGGCCACGAAGTCCAGGCCGAGACCGCCGAAGATCTCGTTCACGCCACCCCGGGTCTTCAGCAGGCCGGCGAGCAGCGCCCAGAGCGCGCCGCCGACGATCCCGGCGAGGAGCATCGCCGTGATCAGGACCGCGGCCGGCCCTGGGAGCTCGCGGGCGACCCACGTCGCGGCGACGGCGCCGGCCACGATCTGTCCCTCGACGCCGATGTTCCACAGCCCCGCCGCGAACGTGACGACGAGCCCGGCGGCCGCGAGCGTGAGCGGCACCCACGCCGAGAGCGTGTCCGAGATCTTCGCTGCGCTCCCCACCGAGCCCTCCCAGATCAAGCCGAGCGCCTCGAACGGCGGCGCGTCGGCCAGCTGCAACAGGAGCAGGGCCACCGCGAACGCGATCACGACCGGCAGGGCGATCGTCCCCACCCGCGCGAGCCACGAGTGGGCGTTCACACGAGCTCCTTCCCGCCGATCAGGTGGCCGAGCTCCTCGCCGGTGGTCTCGCGCGCGTCGAGGGCCTTCACCGCACGCCCCGAGAAGAAGACGAGGATCCGGTCGCTGTAGCGGAGCAGCTCGTCCAGGTCCGCCGAGGCGAACACGATCGCGCTCCCCCGGTCGCGCCGCTCGAGCAGCCGCGTCCAGACCCAGTCCGCCGACTCGATGTCCAGTCCGCGCGTGGGGTGCTCCATCAGCAGGAGCCGGGCGTCGGGCGGTGTCATCGCGAGCAGGAGCCGCTGCTGGTTGCCCCCCGAGAGCGACTCGACCGTCGACTCGGGCGTGCCGACGATCGCGTAGTCGGCGATCGCGCCCCGGGCGTCCTCGCGCGCGGCCGCGCCGTCGATGAAGAACCCCATCGCGCCACGAGCGAGCAGGACGTGCTCGGCGACGGTGAGGCCCGGCACGAGCCCCTCCTCCAGCCGTCCGGCCGGCAGGTAGTGGATCCCGGCGCGCAAGAAGTCCCGATACCCGCGCCGCGTGAGGTCGCGTCCGCGGACGCGGACACGCCCGGACTCCGGCTGGAGCAGACCCGCCGCCGCGCGCAGGAGCATCCGCTGGCCGCTGCCCTCCAGCCCGGCGAGGCCCACGATCTCGCCCTCGCGGACCGAGACCGAGAGCTCCGAGGTCGTGAGGGTGCGCTCGCGCAGCGTGATCGCGTCGACCTCGAGCACGGGCTCGCCGAACGGCGGGGGCGTGGGCTCGGACTCGACCAGCACGCGGCCGAACATCATCTCGACGAGGCGCTCGGCGGGCGCGGGCATCTCGCTCTCGCCGACGACCCGGCCCCGTCGCATCACCGTGACGCGGTCGCACAGCTCCTCGACCTCCTCGAGCTTGTGCGAGACGAAGGCGACGATCATGCCCTCGGCCGCGAGCGAGCGGAGGATCTCGAACAGCGTGGTGCGCTGGGTGGCCGAGATCCCGGTCGTCGGCTCGTCCAGGATCAGCACGCGGGCGCCGAGCCAGAGCAGCCGCGCGATCTCGAGCTGCTGGCGCTCGCCCACGGTGAGGGTGCGCGCCGGGGCGTCCGGGTAGAAGGAGAACCCGAACCGTCCGGCGGTCTCCTCGAGCGCCCGCCGGCCGGCTTCGCGATCGAGCCGCAGCCTCCGCCCGCTGCCGATCAGGAAGTTGTCCAGGACGCTGAACGGCAGGAACACGAGCGGGTCCTGGTGCAGCATGCCGATCCCGGCGCGGATCCCGTCGCGCGGCGACGAGAGTGTGAGCGGCGTGCCGTCGAGGGCGATCCGGCCGGCGTCGGCGCTGATGAAGCCCGAGAGGATCTTCATGAGCGTCGACTTGCCCGCGCCATTCTCGCCGAGGAGGCCGTGGAGCGTTCCGGCCTCGATCGACAGCGAGACGCCGTCGTTGGCCCGGACCGGGCCGAACGACTTGTGGATGTCCTGGAGCTCGAGGCTCATCCGCGGGTCCGCGGGGCCCGCCCGGGTCGCTCGCGCGGGGCGCGTCGAGCCCGGGCGGATCCCGCCAGGGTGCGCCGGCTCAGGGACCGGTCATTCCGCAGAGCTGGCGCCCTCCATGCCCTCGAGAAGCTGCTCCTGGTACCAGAGCTGCACGTCGTCAGCGACCTCGCCCTCGGCGAGGAACGGCGACCCGTCCTGCCAGTTCAGCGGGCCGGTGTAGAGCTCGATCGACCCGTCGGCGAGCCCGGCGATGAACTCGTCGAGCGACCCCGACGCCTCCTCGGACAGGCCGGGGCCCTTCTCGAACCCGATCATCGACGTGTCCGGGTCGTTGATGTCGGCCCAGTCCGGACCGAGCCACTGGAAGGTCGGCTCGAACGACCCGTCGGCCGCCTTCTGCACGAGCTCCACGTACGACGGACCCCAGTTGAAGTAGGGGACGCCCAGGCAGACGTCGGGCGCCTCGGCGCACGCGCCCTTGAAGTCGTACGGGATCGCCCAGACCTCCTCGCCCGCCTCGGCACGCTGTCCGGCGCGCACGAGGGCCTCCGTCGTGTCGATGCCGCTGATCACGACGTCGTGACCCGAGTCGAAGAAGTCGTTCGTCACCTGGGTCGGGTCGAGCGTGACGCCCGGGATGTTGAACCAGAACCCGATCCAGTTGACCGAGAACCCCAGGCTCGCCGGGTCCTCGCCCCGATACGTCTCCCAGCAGTACCGGGCGCCGAGGTACGCGGAGTTCGCCAGTCGGCGCGTCTCGTCGTTGATCAGCGGTCCGAGGTAGCCGATCTTGCCGGTCTGGCTGGTGAGCGCCGCCGCGCAGCCGGCCATCATCTTGCCGTACTCCATGCGTCCCATGACGTTCGCGAGGTTCGTCAGGTCCTCGCGGTACCCCTTGCCCTCCGGCCAGGCGCTGTCGCCCGAGGACCACACCATCGGCACGTCCGGGTTCTCGGTCGCGGCGATGAGGACGCCGTCCTTCATGTCGTCCGAGGTCGCGAAGACCATCTGCGCTCCGTCGGCGATCATGTCGGCGGCCACCTGCTCGACGGACGTCTCGGGACGGTCCGCCGTGTTGACCTTGTCGATCACGATCATGTCGGCGCCGAGCTGTTCCTCGACGTACTGGCCGGCCTCGTAGTGCGCCTGCGACCATCCGTGGTCGTTCTGGGGTCCGACCAGGATCATCCCGAAGACGAAGCCCTCGGCATCGGCGCCGGTCTCATCGGTGGTGCCGGTTGTACCCGTCGTTCCCTCGCCGTCCTCGTCCCCGCCGCAGGCCGCCGCGACCAGGGCGAGCGCCATGAGCAACGGAACCAGGGTCCACAGCCCGCGCCGCGCGCTGCGTTCCATGCGTACCCCCCTTCTCGATCCCGAGCACGAGTATCGCACCCTCGTGCCGCGAGGTCGGCAGCGCGCCGCGGTCCCTCGCGGCCACGTGGGGTCCCCGTTCGGCCGTGCCGCCGGTATCCTGTTCCTTCCCGTCCCGCGACCTCCGGAGGTTCCGTGACCGACCGATCCCGCACCCGCCCCACGAAGAACGAGCGCAGGGAGGAGGCGCGCCGACGGCGCGCGGAGCTCCAGCGCCAGGCCGAGCGCGCGCGCCGGAACCGCATGATCGCGATCGGCGTGTCGGTCGTCGTCGTCGCGGCGGCCGTCGTGTTCCTGGTGACCCGGCCCGAGGAGCAGAGCGCCGCCACGGAGCGCGCGGCCCAGGTGCTGGCCACCTCGGCGGCGCAGACCCAGGCCGCCGGGTGCGACGAGGTCCGGAACGTCGGCCCGTACCAGCCGGAGGACCTGGACCAGGGCCACGTCGGCACCGAGGACGGCCCGGCCGAGATGCCGGCGTTCTCGACCTATCCGTCGCAGCCGCCCGCGTCGGGGCCGCACGGGACGACCACGCTCAGCGCGGGCGTGTACTCGAGCCCGCCGGCCATGGAGCCCCTGATCCACTCGCTCGAGCACGGCGCGGCGGTCGTGTGGTACGCGCCCGACGCCCCCGAAGCCGACGTCGCCGAGATCCAGGACTTCTACGAGGACCCCGAGGTCGGCTCGCGGGTGATCGTCGCGCCGTACGACTACCCCGACCAGGGCGAGGCCGGCGCGCTGCCCGAGGGCACGCAGATGGCGCTCGTGTCCTGGCACCACGTGCAGACGTGCGCCGCCGCGAACCTCGGGGCGGCGTTCGGGTTCACCGCGCGCTACGGGGTCCCGACGTTCGAGGGCGAGGACTGGCTGGGCGACGCGCCGGAGCCCGGCGCGTCGATCTAGCGCGGCTCACGAGGTGGAGCACCCGCCGGTCGGTGTGCACGTGACGACGCCGTGCTCGAACGACGCGCGCAGGTTGCCGTTCTGCAGCTTGCGGACGTCGGTGATCGGGAACCCGAGACGTCCCTTCGGGCCGCGCTTGCCCTTGTAGAACTCGAGGACGACGCCGTGGAGCTCGTGCGCGCCGGTGGCGTCGGAGTGGAAGATCGTCGCGTCCTCGAACGCCTGGCGCCGGCCGCCCGCCACGCGGACCTGCCGTGAGGTCGCGAGCCCCGGCCCGCAGCCGAGCGCGTCGTACTTGTTGCGGATCGCGCCGACGACCTGCCGGTTGCGGTTGATCCACACGCGGTCGTCCCGCAGGCCGAGCGCCGAGCGCAGGGTGCCGCCGTTCACGACCGCCGTGCCGTTCTCCCCCTTCACGGTGGCGGACAGGATGCGCCCCGAGACGCCACGGTCGACGTTCGTGAAGCCACGAACCGTCCCGATCCCCAGGCCCAGGCGCTGCGTGACCTCCCGGGCCGAGAGCGTGACCTTCCACGTCGCGCTCGGGTTCGCCGTCGTGTAGTCGCCCGGATCGCAGACGCCCCGGAGCCACGAGATCGGCGAACCGCCCCAGACGTTCTCATTGTCCTCGGTGTGCCCGCCGCTCGAGGACATGTAGAAGGCCTGGATCACCTCGTGCTGGAACGTGACGACCTGACCGGCCGTGTCATCCACGGCCCGCACCCACCGCTCGCCGTCGAGCCCTCCCTCCTTGTCCCAGCCGGCGTACACCTGGTCGAACGACGTCGCGTACAGCGCGCAGTTGCAGCCGGGACGGTGCTGGCCGGCTGCCGCCTTCGACAGCGCGTACGAGCGCGCCGCGATCGCCTGCGCGCGCAGCGCCTCCATCGGCCACGAGCTCGGAACCTCGGCCAGGCCGTACAGGTACGGCTCGGGCCGGATCACGAGCACCAGGCGGATGTCGCAGCTGGCGCCGCAGCTGTAGAGGTTGAACTCGACGTAGCCGCGGGCGTACGTGTGGGAGGCCTCGGGGATGTCCACGCGGGCGCCGTTCGGCTCGTAGACCGCGAACAGGTCGGTCGCCGTTCCGCCGACGGGATCGCCGACCCGGTCCCCGTTCGCGTCGACGATCCGGTACCTGCCGCCGGCTTCGCGGATCGTCCAGGTCTCGCGGCCGGGGATCGTCGCGATCGTGTCCGACGGCCGCCGTCCGCCCAGGCGCAGGTCCACCTTGCCCCCGCGCGCCTCCAGGTGGATCGTCCGGCGCCCCTGCGTGAGGCCGATCCGGAGCGTGCGGGGGACGCTCTCGGCGGGTTCGACGCGGGTCCGCGAGTAGAAGTGCGTCAGGATCCGGCCGGGCCGCCACCCCTCCTTCGCGAGCCCGTACGCCCCCCACTGCGACAGACCGAGCCCGTGCCCGAACCCCGAGCCGAAGAACGTGAAGTCGTCGGGGGCGGCGAGGGCGGCCGGGGCCGGCAGCGCGGCGAGGGTGGCGACGAGGGCGACGAGGGCGAGCGCTCTGCGCATGTCGTGAGCGGGGTCTCGGGCGGGACCCGCACCGTACCACATCGGTCCCTACGGCCCGAGATCGAGCGCCCGGCGCCCGCGTACCGGCTCGGTGGGCCGGTCAGGGCGCCGCCGACCCGGCCGAGACCCGGCCGTCGGCGACCCTCGCGCCGGAGCGCACGACCGCGCCCTCGGCCAGGGCCGAGTCGGTCACCGTCGCGCCCGCGCCCACGCGCGAGCGTGGCCCGAGGATCGAGCCGACCACCCGCGCCCCGGCCTCGACGACCGCGCCGGGGTGGAGCACCGAGTCGTCGACCTGCGCGTCGGCCCCGACCTGGGCGCCCGCGCCCACCACCACCCACCGGCCCAGGTGGGCGCGCAGGTCCACGGCGGCGTCGGGCGCGACGTGCGGAGCCGAGAACGCCGGCTCGCCCTCCACGCGCCCCTCGAGGATGTCGAAGTGGGCCTGGAGGTACTTCTCGGGCGTGCCGAGGTCCAGCCAGTAGGCGTCGGACAGATAGCCGTACACGGGCCGGCTCTCGGCGATCAGGTCGGGGAAGATGCGGCGCTCGATCGACACGTTCTCGCCGGCCGGCCAGGCTCGGAGCGCCAAGGGCTCCAGCACGTACGTGCCGGCGTTGATGTCGCCCGGTACCGGGTCCTGCGGCTTCTCGCGAAACTCGATCACGCGGCCGTCCGGCTGCGTCGGGACCAGGCCGAAGGGGCGCGCGTCGCTCACGTGCGTGAGCGCGATCGTCGCGGCCGCGCCGCGCTCGCGGTGGAACGCGAGCATCGCGGTGAGGTCGAGGTCCGTGAGGATGTCGCCGTTCAGCGCGAAGAACGGCTCGTCGTCCAGGTGCCCGAGCGCGTTCACGATGGCGCCGCCGGTGCCGAGCGGCTCGGTCTCGGTGATCCACGTGATCGCCGGGTCGCCGTGGCGCGCCTCGATGAACGCGTGGAACACGGTCTCGAGGTACGAGCTGGACAGCACCACCTCGTGCACGCCGTGCCGCGCCAGGTGGTCGAGGACGTGGTCGAGGCTCGGGCGATCCATGAGCGGCACGAGCGGCTTCGGCATCGTCTCGGTGATCGGGCGCAGGCGCGTGCCCTCGCCCCCGACGAGCACGACCGCCCTCATCGTCCCCGCACCCGCCCCAGCCAGGCGACCTCGGCGCGGAGCCGCAGCACGGCCCACGCGACCGGCAGCGTCGCCCGGCGCCACCCGAGCGCCCGATGCTTGCGGTAGTAGCGGTACACGGCGTCCGAGTGCATCCGGTACGTCCGTCGCGAGCGCCCGGTCGAGACCGCGCCCTCGTGGAGGATCTCGACCTCGGGCGTGAACAGGACGGTGTAGCCGGCGGCGCGCAGACGCGTGGCGACGTCGAGCTCCTCGCCGTAGAGGGGGAACGACTCGTCGAGCGGGCCGACCTCCTCGAGCGCCGGGCGCGGGAACAGCATGCAGGCGCCCGAGACCCAGTCGACCTCGCGCTCGGTGGTCCGGTCCCAGCCGTCCATGTGGTACCGACGCGTGAACGGGTTGTCCGGCCGGACGACGCCGAGGAACGCGTGGCCGACGGCGTCGACGACGCTCGGGAACACCCGGCCGCTCGGGTAGACGGTGCCGTCGGCGTTGCGAATCAGCGGGCCGACGATCCCCGCGCGCGGGTGCTCACGGGCGACGCGGACCAGGTCGGCGAGCGTGCCGCTCCACCACTCGGCGTCGGGGTTCAGGAGCAGGACGTACGGCGCGTCGGTCTCGCGGATCCCCTGGTTCCAGGCGGGCGACAGGTACACGTTCTCGGGGTTCTCGACCAGGCGGGCCCACGGGTGCCGGGCGACCGCGGACGTGTGGCTCCCGTCGCGCGAGGCGTTGTCGATCACGAGCACGTCGACGTCGATGTCGCCGCGGTGCGCCTCGAGCGAGGCGAGACAGCGCTCGAGGTACTCCCCCGCGTTGTAGTTCACGACGACGACGGCCAGGTCCGTCACGCGTGCGGCGTCCGCGAGATCAGGAAGATGCCGACCCCGATGAACGCGACGCCGGCCCACCGCAGCGGCGGGACCGTGTCCTCCAGGACGAACCGGTCGAACAGCAGGATCAGGACGTACGTGAGGGCGGCGAACGGATACGCGAACGAGAGCGACGCGCGAGAGAGCACCACGAGCCATACGATCGCCGAGAGCCCGAACAGCGCCAGGCCGCCCCACACGTACGGCTGGGCGACGACCGCCTTCACCGACGCGGCGTCGAGCCCCAACGTCGCGGGGCTCAGGTCCTCGTTCACGTGGTTCATCCCCGCCTTCAGCATCAGCTGCGCCACGGCCGCCAGGCCGACGGACAGCAGGATCATCGCGATGAGCATCGTGGGCGGTCCTTTCCGGGTGGTGGTGGGCTCCGGTGCGTCGACACGGGCGCTCACGGCTCCTCGACCTCGACCTTCACCGGGATCTCGAGCTGTTCCTGCACCGCCGGGGCGTCGACCACCTCGAGCGCGTAGCGCTGCGTCTGCACGTGGTACGCGTGCCCGGTCTCGCGCGAGTTCAGCCCGATCGTCACCCAGTACCGGCCGGTCCGGTACGGGAACGTCGAAACGTGGAACCGGACCCGCTTCTTCCCCTCGAAGCGGTCCAGCACCACCCCGGCGCGCGAGGCCCGCGCGTACAGCACGGGGTGGTTCGTCAGGCCGTCGAGGATCTGGACGTCGGCGTCCAGGTCGTCGATCGGCTGGTTCGCGACGACGTCGACGACGATCGTGAACGGGTCGCCGCGCGGGACGTGGGCGTCGCTCTTGCCGTTCGCGCGGACGATCTCGACCGCGGCGATCTCCGCCTCGCGCGTGCCCTCCTCGGGGATGAACCCCTCGTCCTGGCCGAGGAGCACGTAGCGCATCTCACGCACCACGTCCTCAGGCGAGCCGATCGCGTGGACCTGGCCGCGGTGCAGCATGACCGCGCGGTCGCAGATCGCGCGCACGGTGTCGAGCGCGTGCGTGACGAGGACGATCGTGCGTCCCTCGCGCTGGAAGGTGCGGACGCGGTCGATGCACTTGGCCTGGAACGCCTCGTCCCCCACGGCGAGGACCTCGTCGATCAGCAGGACCTCGGGGTCGACGTGGACAGCCACGGCGAAGCCGAGCCGCACGAGCATGCCCGAGGAGTAGAACTTCACCTGGTTGTCCATGAACTCCTCGAGCTCGGCGAACGCGACGATGCCCTCGTACGCGGCGTCGGTTCCCTTGCGCGACAGGCCGAGGAACGAGGCGTTCAGGTAGACGTTCTCGCGCCCCGTCAGCTCCGGGTGGAACCCGGCGCCGAGCTCGAGCAGCGCGGCCAGGCGCCCGCGCTGTGCGACCACGCCCGAGGACGGACGCAGGATGCCGGCCACGCACTTCAGCAGCGTGGTCTTGCCCGATCCGTTGTGCCCGATCAGGCCGAGCGTCGAGCCCTCGGCGATGTCGAAGGAGACGTCGCGGAGCGCCCAGAAGTCCTCGGCCCGCGAGCGCGAGGTGAGCAGCCGGGCTTTCAGGGTGGTGGGCTTCTCGCGGAAGACGCGGAAGCGCTTGCTCACCTCGGCGATCGAGATCGCGGGCGCGGCCATCACAGCTCCTCCGCGAAGTCCGCCGACCGGTTGAAGAACACGCCCCAGGTGAAGCGCAGCAGGGCGATCGAGGCGAGCAGCACGACGCCGAGCACGCCGGCGAGCCAGCCGAGGCTCACGTCGAACAGGACGGTCCCGGCGCCCTCGGCTCCGTAGAGCGCCCAGTGGAACCCCTCGACGATGGAGGCCAATGGGTTCAGCAGGTAGAAGGCGAAGCGCGGGATCCCGAGCCATTCGACGTCACCGGCGAGATCCCAGACCTGGTACGACGCGTACACGATCGGCGTGGCCCAGAACCACACGAGCAGCGCGATGCCGAGCAGGTGGCCGACATCGCGGTACCGGACGTTCACCGCCGCGAACCACATCGCCAGGGCGACCGTGACGACGAGCAGCGTCACGAACGCGAGCGGCCACAGCGCGAGCTCGGGCAGGTGGAACCCGTACCCCGACAGCAGGATGAACAGGATCAGCACGACCGACTGCAGCAGGAAGTCGACGAGGGCGACGCCCACGGCCGACAGCGGCAGGATCTCGTGCGGGAACGCCACCTTCTTCACCAGGTTCGCGTTGTCCAGGACCGAGCGCGATCCGGCGGTGAGGGCGGAGCTGAACAGGTTCCACCCGAGCAGACCCGAGAGCAGGTAGACGGGGAAGTCGGGGATCCCCGCGCCGAGCACCCTGGCCACGAACGTGAAGACCGCGAGGTACACGAGCGGGTTCAGCAGCGACCAGATCGCGCCCAGGACCGAGGCCGTGTACTTGACCTTCAGCTCCTTGCGGACCAGGTTCATCAGGATCTCGCGGTGCGCGACGAGCACGCGCAGACGCTGTGCGACGCGGAGCCGCGGCGGCTCCGAGGTCCGCTCGACCTGGCCGGCGGCGATCGTCACGAGGCCTCCTCCGCCCGCGGGACGAACTCGTCGAGCGCTCTCGCGTACGCGGTGCCGTACCCGCGGTCCAGGTCGGTCTCGCCGAGCCCCATGTCGACGAGCGCGCCGGCCCACCGTGCGAGCGCTCGGCGCGTCGGATCCTGGACGAGCGCGAGCGTCCCGTCGATCGCCTCCGCGTACCCGTGGGCCGTGGCCTCGGCGCTCGCGAGCCACACCATGCGCTCGCGAGCCGCGCCGCCGATCCGCGCCCGGAGGTCCGGGTCCTCCAGCAGGCGGCCGAGCGCCGCGGCCAGCTCCTCGGGGTCGACCCGACCGGGCGAGACGTGCACGACCTGATGGGGCGGCACGTCCAGGTACGTCCCCGTGCCGCTCACCACGGTCGCACGGCCGCACTGCATCGCCCGGGCGAGCGAGCCGCTCACCTCGCCGCGATGCGGGAAGCGCAGGTCCACGACCACGTCGGCGGCGCGGAGCCATCCGAGGAAGTCCGCGTCCGTGGCGTCGGGCAGGAGCGAGACGCGAGCGCCCAGCCCGGTCGCGCGCACGACCGCGTCCACGTCGTAGCCCTCGATCCGACGGCCGACGATGGCCAGGTGGACGTCCTCGGGCAGGCGGGCGATGGCGGCCAGCACGCGGTCCAGCATCTTCGCCTCGTTCATGTCCCCCGCCGCGACGACCAGCCGGCGCATGCCGAGCGGCTCCAGGCCGGCGCGCAGGACCGGGCGCCGGCGCTCGGCGGCGCGGACGGCGGCCTCGCTCTCGACGACCGGGTGCGGGACCACGTACACGGGGGTCCGGCACCCGATCGCGCGCAGGTAGCGCTCGACGAAGGCCGAGTGGACGACGATCCCGCGGGCCCGCCGCGCCACGTGCGCCACGAACGGGACGCGGAGGGGCTCGTTGAGGGCGGCGTCCTCGAGGCTCTCGAGCCTCGGCGCGTTGAGCATGCCCTCGCGCATCGCCTGATACCCGAGCGGGTCGCCGGCCGCGATCATCCCGCGCACGAAGTCGTCGAGCGCCAGGTCGTGGATCACGACGAGGCCGGGCGTCTGGATCGCGTGCCGGTAGATGTCGCGGTGGAACCCGACGTTGTTGCCCAGGTGGTAGACGCCCATCGCGTGCCAGGGGATCGTGCCCTCGTGGCGCGGCTCGATCGGCCAGATGGGGTCCAGGCTGTGGCCCCCCGTGCCGTAGCCGATCCTGGCAAGCCCGTCGAGGACCGCCCTCGAGTAGCTCGCGATACCGGTGGGGGCCGGCGGCAGTGGCGAGAGGTACGCGATCCGGGGATCCATCCGGTGGTCCCAGTGGAGGATCCGACGGGCCGCGCCGGCGATCGGGTTGCGCACCATCACTCCGTGAGGCGGGCGACGACCTTGGGCCAGCCGGGGACCCGCTCGCGCAGGACCGCGTTGCCGGCCTGCCCCAGCCGTTTGGCGAGCGCCCGGTCCACATAGAGGCGGTCGAAGGCCTCGGCGATCGCCTTCGGCTCTGGCGGGGTGACCAGACCGGTCTCGCCGTCGGCCACGAACTCGAGCGGGCCGCCCGCGTCGGTGAGGGTGACGACCGGCCGGTGCGCCGCGTAGCCCTCGATCGTGACGTAGCCGTAGTCCTCGTCGAACGGGCCGTTGTACACGCCGAGCGC
>DASTPT010000067.1:0-9555 GCA_035762085.1 Actinomycetota bacterium
CCTCGCCGTCGCGGCGGGCTTCCTGCTCCTGATCTGGGGCTCGGTGACGGTCATCGACACGAACCCGCCGCTGGGTGACTCCGGCGTCTTCGCCGAGGGCCCCTCGGCCGACTCACCCGAGGCTCTCCTGCGACAGGCCGAGTTGAGCCTGGAACGGCTCCTGGTGCTGCTGAAGACCGATGAGTACGAGGGAGCGCCCCAGGTGGCCGAGGAGCTGTGGGGCCTGCTCAGCGAGGCGAAGAGGCTCGGGGTCAACGTGACCGAGCTCGAACAACGCGCAGGCACGGCCTTCGCGCTGCTCGCGTCGTCGATCCCGCGGGACGTGAGCGTCGCACTGGCGCGCATCCTGCAGGGCCTGTTCCCGGTCATCCAGGAGCCCTCACAGCCAGGTGAGACGCCGCCCGGCATCGACGTCGTCGACGTGACCGACGAGGGCGGGAACGGCGGGAACGGCGGGAACGGTGGGAACGGTGATGGAGGTCCGAACGACCCCAACCCCAACCCCAACCCGGACCCGGACCCCGACCCCGATCCCGATCCCGACCCCGACCCGGACAAGCCCGACAAGCCGGACAAGCCGGACCATCCCGAGCACCCCGAGCACCCCGAACATCCGGAGCACCCGGACCATCCGGACCACCCGGAGCACCCGGATCACCCGAAGGGCAAGGACAAGGACAAGTAGGGCGGACCCGGGCGCTTCCTCGGGCTCAGGCCAACTGGGTGCGGTACCTGACGGTCGCGCGCATCTCGCAGTCCACGCGCTCGGTCGTGGTGAGCCCGTCGGCGGTCCAGCCCTCGCGCTCGTAGAAGCGCCGGGCGCCCTCGTTCGACTCGAGGACCCAGAGCGTCGCCGTGGTGAACCCGCGTTCGCGCAGATCCCGGGCGGCGTGCTCGGAGAGCTGCCTGCCGATCCCGCGCCCGAACCGGTCCGGCTCGAGGTAGACCGCGTACAGCTCCCCGGTCCGCTCGTCGGCGTCGGCGTCCTGGCTGGGGCCGGTGACGGCGAACCCCACGACCACGCCGTCCTCCTCGGCGACCCACGTCCGGTGCTCGCCCGGCGACGAGAGCGCCGCGCGGTGCTGCTCGAGCCGCTCCGGCACCGAGAGCCCGTCGAGGTACTCGTCGGTGAGGAGCCCGCGGTAGGCCGACTGCCACGAGCGGACGTGGATGCCGGCGATGGCCTCGGCGTCCTTCGGATCGGCCTCCCGGATCCGAACGGTCATGGGCGTCAGGGTACCCGCGGGCGGCGCGACCGGTGGGGCGTCAATCCTCTGCCTCGCGCGGGTGGAGCAGGCCGTACAGGTATCCGTCGACCAGGGCCTCCCACGAGGCCTCGATGATGTTCGCGCTCACGCCGACGGTGGTCCACTCACGCTGACCGTTCGAGGTGTCGATCAGGACGCGCACGACGGCCCCGGTGCCGTGGGTCTCGTCGAGCACGCGGACGCGGAAGTCCTCCAGGCTGATGTGCTCCAGCTCCGGGTAGTCGTTCGTGAGCGCCTTGCGCAACGCGTTGTCCAGGGCGCCCACGGGGCCTTGTCCCTCGGCGCTCTCGATGTGCCGGGTGCCGCGCGTGACGACCTTCACGGTCGCCTCGGCGAGCGGCGGCTCGTCGTCGGCGACGCGCTCCTCGACGTGCACGCGGTACGAGTCGACCGTGAAGAACGGCTGGCGCCAGCCGGCGGCGCGCCGCATCAAGAGCTCGAGCGATGCGTCTGCGACCTCGAAGGTGTACCCGCCCGCCTCGCGGTCCTTCACCTCCTCGACGACGCGCGCCACCGCGTCCACGGGGAGGTCGACGCCGAGCTCGCTCGCCTTCATCCGGACGGTGGAGGCGCCGCCGAGATCGCTCGTCGCCACCCCGCGCCGATTGCCGACCGCATCCGGGGGGACGTGCTCGTACGCCTGCGTGAACCGCGACACCCCGCTGGTGTGCAGCCCGGCCTTGTGCGTGAACGCGTACCGGCCGGCGTAGGGCTGGTGCGAGTCGGGCGGGAGGTTCGCGACCTCGGCGACGTAGTGCGCCACCTCGGTGAGACGCTCGACCGAGCCGGGTGGCAGACACTCGACGCCCATCTTGAGCGCCAGGTTGGCGGCGATCGGGATCAGGTCGGCGTTCCCCGTGCGCTCCCCGTACCCGTTGACCGTGCCCTGGACCTGGAGCGCGCCCTGTTCGACGGCGATCAACGAGTTGGCCACGGCACACCCGGCGTCGTTGTGCACGTGGACGCCGATCGGCACGCCGACCTGCGATCGGACCTCGGGAACGATCCGTGCGATGTCCGCGGGGAGCATGCCGCCGTTCGTGTCGCACAACACCAGGCGCTCGGCGCCGGCCTCCTCGGCCGCTCGGAGCACCGACATCGCGAACCCGTGGTTCGCTAGGTACCCGTCGAAGAAGTGCTCGGCGTCGAAGAACACCCGCCGCCCCTCCACCCGGAGGAACGCGATCGAGTCCCGGACCATCGCGACGCCCTCCTCGAGCTGCGTCCGGATCGCGTCGGTCACGTGCAGGTCCCACGCCTTGCCGACGAGGCACACCACCTCCGTGCCGGTGTCGAGGAGCTCGCGGAGGACCGGGCTGTCCTCGGCCCGCTCGCCGGCCTTGCGCGTCATGCCGAACGAGGTGAGGGTCGCGTGCTCGAGCGTCTCCTTCGTCGCGAGACGGAAGAACTCGGAGTCGCGAGGGTTCGCGCCCGGCCATCCCCCCTCGATGTACGGGACTCCGAGCTGATCCACCTTGTGGAGGATCCGCAGCCGGTCCTCGATCGAGTACGACAGGCCCGCCCGCTGGGCGCCGTCACGAAGCGTCGTGTCGTACAGCTCGGCGCGGAACGTCACGGTCTCGTCCCCTCGGCGACCAGGTCCCCGACCTCGGAGGTCGAGTAGCCCATCTCACCCGCGCGCATCGACTTCATCCGTTGCGCGGCCGACGTGATCCCCGCGTGCACGGCGGACGCCGCCGCCTCCTCGCCGATGACCTGGAGCAGCATCTGCATCGCGCCGATCGCGGCGAGGGGGTTGATCGTCCCCTTTCCGGTCTCGCTCGGCGCCGTGCCGCCGATCGGCTCGAACATCGACACGCCGTCGGGGTTGATGTTGCCGCCGGCCGCGACGCCCATCCCGCCCTGGATCATCGCCCCGAGGTCCGTGATGATGTCGCCGAACATGTTGTCGGTGACGATCACGTCGAACCGGCCGGGCTGGTCCAGGAAGTAGATGCATGCCGCGTCCACGTGCACGTAGTCGGTCGCGACCTCGGGGTACTCGGGCGCGACCTCGTCGACGACGCGCTGGTACAGATCGCCGGCGAAAGTCAGCACGTTGGTCTTGTGCACGAGCGTGAGGTGTCGTCGGCGGTGCCGCGCCGCGTCGAAGGCGTACCGGACGATGCGCTCGACGCCGTGGCGCGTGTTGACCGACTCCTGGACGGCGACCTCGAACGGCGTCCCCCGGCGATGGAAGCCGCCGGCCCCCGAGTAGAGCCCCTCGGAGTTCTCTCGGACGACGACGAAGTCGACGTCGTCCTCGGTGTGGCTGGGAACGAGCGTCGTTACGCCCGGGTAGCGGATGACGGGCCGAAGGTTCACGTACTGGTCCAGCTCGAAGCGGAGCCGCAGCAGCAGGTCGCGCTCCAGCACGCCCGGCCGGACCCGAGGGTCCCCCACCGCGCCGAGGAAGATCGCGTCCATCCCTCGGAGCCGCTCGAGGTCCTCGTCCGGCAGGGTCTCACCGGTCCGCAGGTACCGCTCGGCGCCGAGGTCGAACGTCTCGAGCTCGACGGCGAACCCCTGGGCGCGCCGGACCGCGTCGAGCACCTTCAGGCCCTCGCGGACGACCTCGGGGCCGGTGCCGTCGCCCGGGATGACGCCGATCCGATAGGACCGGGTCGGTGCGCTTGCGGCGTCGCTCATCGAGCGGCGTCCTCGGCGTCGGACTCGGTCTCGGCGGTGCGGACGTGGAGAGCGCGGTTGATCGCGGCCAGGTAGGCGCGCGCGCTGGCCTCGACGACGTCCGTCGCGACGCCGCGGCCGGTCACGCGCCGGCCCTCGACGTCGAGCTGAACCACGACGTCGCCGAGCGCGTCGGATCCGCCGGTCACGCTCGAGACGTTGAACGACACGAGGCGGGCCTCGACGCCGGCGGCGCGCTGGATCGCGCCCATGGCGGCGTCGATCAGCCCGTCACCGAGCGCCGACTCCTGCACGACCTCCTCGCCGCGACGCAGGTGGACGGTCGCGCGCGGCTCCAGGTGCGTGCCGCCGCCGACCACGACGGACTCGAGCACGAACACGTCCTCGTCCGCGGTTCCGAGCTCCTCGGCGACGATCGCCTCCAGGTCCTGGTCGGTGAGCTGGATCTTGCGGTCGGCCAGCTCCTTGAACCGGGCGAAGGCGCGATTCAGCCGCTCACCCTCGAGCGTGATGCCGAGCTTCTCGAGGGCGTCGCCGAACGCGTGGCGGCCCGAGTGCTTGCCGAGCACGAGGCGGTTCCCCTCGAGCCCGATCTCGAGCGGGTCCATGATCTCGTAGGTCGCGGCGTTGCTGAGGACCCCATGCTGATGGATCCCGCTCTCGTGCGCGAACGCGCTGGCGCCGACGACGGCCTTGTTCGGCTGCACGCTGTAGCCGGTGAGGCTGGACACGAGGCGAGAGCTCCGGACGATCTCCTTCACGTTCAGCCGGTGCGAGACGCCGAGCGCCTGCCCCCGCGTACGGACGATCATCGCGACCTCCTCGAGCGAGCAGTTGCCGGCGCGCTCGCCGATCCCGTTGACGGCCACCTCGATCTGGCGGGCGCCGTTCACGATGCCCGCGAGCGAGTTCGCGACCGCCAGTCCGAGGTCGTTGTGGCAGTGCGTCGAGATCACGACGTGTTCGGGCGCCGTCT
The DNA here is from genome assembly GCA_035762085.1 of Actinomycetota bacterium. Lineage (GTDB taxonomy): Bacteria > Actinomycetota > UBA4738 > UBA4738 > HRBIN12 > HRBIN12. The sequence goes on from DASTPT010000067.1 coordinate 4,894, forward strand.
CGCGTACCCGACGTACCAGCTCGCCGAACTCGTGCGGCATCGCGTAGCCGACCGTATCCGGCACGTTGATCGTCGTCGCGCCGGCGTCGACCGCCACCCTGAAGCACTCGAGCAGGAAGTCCAGCTCGGTGCGGGTGGCGTCCTGCGCGCTGAACTCGACGTCCTCGGTGTAGCCGACCGCGAGCTTCACGCCCTCGCGGATCGCGTCCAGCACCTGCGCGTGGCTCATCCGCAGCATGTCCGTCATGTGGATGTCGCTCGTCGAGATGAACGTATGGATCCGCCACCGCTCCGCGCCCTTCAGCGCCTCGGCGGCGCGGTCGATGTCGCCGGGCGTGACGCGGGCGAGGGCCGCGATCACCGGGCCGCGGACGCTCGAGGCGATCTCGCGGACCGCCTCGAACTCCCCCTCGCTGCTGATCGGGAAGCCCGCCTCGAGGATGTCGACGTTCAGGCGGGCGAGCTGCTCGGCGATCTCGGTCTTCTCCGCGCCCGTCAGCGCGATACCGGGGGCCTGCTCGCCGTCGCGGAGGGTCGTGTCGAAGATGCGTACGTGGTCATCGCTCATCCGGGGCCACCTTCTGCTCGGACTCCAGCCAGGGCATCATCCGTCGGAGGTCGCGCCCCACCCGCTCGATCTGGGCGGCGCGCGCCTCGCGCCGCATCGCGAGGAAGTGGGGGAAGCCGGCCTCGGCCTCCCCGATCCACTCCTTCGCGAAGGCGCCGCTCTGGATCTCGCCCAGGACCTGACGCATCCGGTCGCGGACCGACGCGTCGATCACGCGCGGCCCGCTCTGGTAGTCGCCCCACTCGGCGGTGTCGGAGACCGAGTACCGCATCCACGACAGCCCGCCCTCGTACACGAGATCGACGATGAGCTTGAGCTCGTGGAGGCACTCGAAGTACGCGATCTCGGGCTGGTACCCGGCGTCGACCAGGGTCTCGAACCCGGCCTGCACCAACTCGGTGATCCCGCCGCACAGGACGGTCTGCTCGCCGAACAGGTCGGTCTCCGTCTCCTCCTGGAACGTCGTCTGGATGATCCCGGCGCGCGCGGCGCCGATGCCCGCGCCGTACGCGAGCGCCCGCGCGAGCGCGTTGCCGGTGGCGTCCTGCTGCACCGCTACGAGCGCCGGCGTGCCGATGCCCTGCTCGTACGTGCGGCGCACCAGGTGCCCGGGGCCCTTCGGCGCGATCATCGTGACGTCGACCTCGGCGGGCGGCATCACGGTCCCGAAGTGGATCGAGAACCCGTGCGCGAACATCAGCATGTCGCCGGCCTTCAGGTTCGGCGCCACGTCCTCGGCGTAGACCTTCGCGTGCGCGGTGTCCGGGAGCAGGACCATCGCGACGTCGGCCTCGGCGACGGCCTCGCCCGTCGGGAGCACGCGCAGCCCCGCCTCCTCTGCGACGCCCCAGCTGCGCGAGCCCTCGCGCAGACCGACGCGGACGTCGAACCCGGAGTCGCGCAGGTTCTGGGCGTGGGCGTGTCCCTGGCTGCCGAACCCCAGCACCGCGATCGCCTGACCCTCGAGCGCCGCTCGGTCCGTCTCCTGCTCGTGGTAGATCCTCGCCATCGGTCGTCCTTTCACGCGCCCGCGGGGCCTGCTCCGGATGTCGTGCGACTAGACGCCCCCGCCGGTCCACCCCTCGCCGCCGGCGGCGGCCACCTTGAGGCGCCGTCCGCGGTCCCTGATGCTCTGGTCGCCCCTCGCGAGCGCGATCCGCCCGGTCCGCGAGAGCTCGACGATGCCGAAGTCGCGGAGCAGCGCGAGGAGCGCCTCGAGCTTGTCCGGCGTCCCCGTCGCCTCGATCGTGATGGTGCGATGGGTGACGTCGAGCACCCGCACGCGGAACACGTCGCAGATCTCGAGCACGCGGGCGCGCGCCTCGCCCTCGGCCCGCACCTTCACGAGCATCAGCTCGCGCTCGACGGCCTCGCCGGGCTCGTGCTCGAGGATCTTGAGCACGTTGATCAGCTTGTTCAGCTGCTTCGTGATCTGCTCGAGCGGTTTGTTCTCGACCTGGACCACGATCGTCATGCGGGAGAGGCCGTCCTCGTTCGTCGGCCCGACCGCGAGCGAATCGATGTTGAAGCCGCGCGCCGCGAACAGGCCGGCGACCCGGGTGAGCACGCCGGGCTTGTCCTCGACGAGGACCGAGATCGTGTGCAGCGCCTCCCCGTTCATGCGACCGGTGCCTCCGCGGGATCGTTGACCGGCTTCAGGCCCTCGGGCCCGAGGATGATCTCGTCGTTGCTCGCGCCGGCGGGCACCATCGGGAACACCATCTCGCCCGGATCGCAGCGGAAGTCGATCACCACGCTGCGGTCGGTGACCGACAGCGCCTTCTCGATCACGGCGTCGACCTCGTCGGGGTGCTCGGCGCGCAGGCCCACGCAACCGTAGGCCTCGGCGAGCTTCGCGTAGTCCGGCACCTCGTGGCTGAGGTAGACCTGCGAGTAGCGCTCGTCGTAGAAGAGCTCCTGCCACTGCCGCACCATGCCGAGGTGCGCGTTGTTGACGATGGCCGTGACGAATGGGATGCCCTCGGTCGTGGAGGTCGCCAGTTCCTGCGCGGTCATCTGGAAGCACCCGTCGCCGTCGATCGCGATCACGCGTCGGTCGGGCCTGCCCGCCGCAGCGCCGAGCGCCGCCGGCACCGCGAACCCCATCGTGCCCAGGCCGCCCGAGTTGATCCACGTGCGCGGTTCGCTGAACCGCCAGAACTGGCTGGCCCACATCTGGTGCTGCCCGACGCCGGAGACCACGATCGCGTCCTTCGCGTGCTCGTACAGGCGCTCGATCGCGAACTGCGGCTTCAGCGGCCCGTCGGCCGGCTGCTCGTAGCGGAAGGGGTGCTCCTTCTTCCAGGCCTTCAGCGTCTTCAGCCATGGCCCCCGCTCCGGGACCCCGTCGGCATCCTCCTGTCGGCGCTTCAGCTCGGCGTGGAGCTTCGCGATCACGTCCTTCACGTCGCCGACGATGGGCACGTCGGCGGCACGGTTCTTCCCGATCTCGGCAGGATCGATGTCGACGTGGATCACCTTCGCGTCCGGGGCGAACGTGGACAGCTGGCCCGTCACCCGGTCGTCGAACCGCGCGCCGAGCGCAACCAGGAGGTCGGCCCTCTGCATCGCCGTCACGGCCGGGTAGCCGCCGTGCATCCCCGGCATGCCGAGCGCGAGCTCGTGGTCGTCGGGGAACGCGCCACGCGCCATCAGCGTGGTCGTGACCGGCAGCCGGCCGTCGACCGCGAGCGCGTACAGCTCGCGGGCCGCGTCGGCCTTGATCACGCCGCCACCCGCGTAGAGGACCGGGCGCTTGGACTCCATGATCATGCGCGCGGCGGTCCGGACCTGCTTCTGGTTCCCCTTCGTCGTGGGCCGGTAGCCGCGGAGCTCCACGCCGTCCGGCCACGACCAGGAGATCTCCTGGAGCTGGACGTCCTTCGGGATGTCCACGAGCACGGGACCCGGCCTTCCGGTGGAGGCGATGTGGAAGGCCTCGCGGATCGTCTGCGCCAACTCGTTCGCGTCCTTCACGAGGAAGTTGTGCTTCGTGACGGGCAGGGTGATCCCGGTGATGTCGGCCTCCTGGAAGGCGTCGTTGCCGACGACCGGCGTGGGCACCTGGCCGGTGATCGCCACCATCGGGACCGAGTCCATCTTCGCGTCGGCGAGCGGCGTGACCAGGTTGCAGCCGCCGGGCCCCGACGTCGCGATCGCGACGCCGACCTTGCCGGTGGCCCAGGCGTAGCCCTCGGCCGCGTGCCCGGCGCCCTGCTCGTGCCGGCACAGCACGTGCCGGACGCTGGAGTCGAGCAGCGGGTCGTACGCGGGCAGGATCGCGCCGCCGGGGATCCCGAAGACGACCTCGACGCCCTCGCCCTCGAGCGCCTTGAACAGCGCCTGCGCGCCGTTCACCTTCACCGGGCGGCCACCTGCTCCGGCCGGTCCTCGACCGGACCCGTCTCGACGCGCCGAACGGTGCAGCCCAACTTGTGCGCGAGGTTCCGCACCTGACGCTCGAACTCCCAGGGGGTCCAGTCACGGCGGTGCGAGGTCAGGCCCTCGTCGCTCATGCCGCCGCCGAAGTCGAACCCGGCGTCCATGTAGACCACCTCGGCGCCGAAGAAGCGCTCGAACTGGGGACGGTCGGCGTCGTCGGTCACATCGACCGTGACCTGCGCCGGCCCCTCCCACAGCACCGTGGCGACCAGGTGGTCGTCTCGTTCGAACCGATACCGCATCTTCCTCTCCTTCCGTGCGGGCCCCGCGCGGGCCGGCGTTCCGTCACGAGGGATACGAAAAGCCCCTCGGGATCCGAGGGGCTTCTGGCGCGTCCCAGGCCTCACCGGGCCAGGGGCGCGCCTAGACGATAAGTACGAGGGTCGGGTTCGCCCTACGCGCGCTCGTCTCCAGGAACATGGTCCCCCGAGTGTGAGCGGGAACCGGTCCGGTGTCAACCGGCTCTTTCGCGGTCCGATCGTATCCGAGCCTCGGACATCGCCTTATCGTGCGGGAACGTTCTAGATCGAGCGCTCCCGGTCGTCTAGCGCGGCCGTGACCACGCGGACGCCGGCCACGTCGAGGGCCGAGCGCTCGGGCACGGGCACCTCCGCGTCCGTGACCAGCACGTTCACGGCCTCGAGCGGGCCCAC
>DASTPT010000068.1:0-45359 GCA_035762085.1 Actinomycetota bacterium
GCACGGCGCAGCGCCTCCGCCGGGGAGGCGCCGCGCGCGAGCGACGCCAGGAACACGCCGTCGAAGGCGTCCCCGGCCCCGGTGGGGTCGACCTCCCGGACGCGCTCGCCGGGGGCCTCGAGCACCTCGTCGTCGACGCAGACGACCGCGCCCTCGGCGCCGAGCTTCACGACGGCGATCGCGAATCGCTTCGACAGCGCCCGGGCGGCCGCCCCGGCCTCCTCGCCCGTCAGGGACCGCGCCTCGAGCCGGTTCGCGAGCACGACGTTGGCGGGCGCGGTCTCGGCCAGGAACCGCTCAACCCCGAAGGTCTCGACGAGCGGCCAGGACGCGGGATCCACGGCCACGTACGCGGCCTCGGCGCGTTCGAGGGCCGCCAGGGCGCCCGGCCGGCACCCCGGGTCCAGGAGCAGGTAGCCAGACACCAGGACGACCGAGGCCCGGATCGCGTCGGGCAGGTCCGCGGGAGACACGCGGGCGTTCGCCCCCCGATCGGCGACCATCGAGCGCTCGCCCGCCTCGTGCACGACGAGCATCGTGCCGGTGGCGGCCTCGGGATCGACCGCGAGGTGCGGCTCGACGCCGCGCTCGAGGAGCGCCTCGCGCAGTACCCGGCCGCCCAGGTCGTCCCCGACCCGCCCGTACAGCGCCGTCCGCGCCCCCGACCAGGCGCCCCATACGGCCGCGTTCGCCGCGCTGCCGCCAGGCTGTACGAGCACCCGCCCGTGAACGTCCCCGCCGCGCGCGAGCGCGCCGGTCTCGACCCGCACGTCGACCATCACGTCGCCGATCGTCACCAGGTCCATCCGGGACGGAGCCTACCCGGTCGGCTACCGTTCCCCCGATGCGCGCCAGCCGGGTGTTCCTCCGCGAGCCGGGTCCCCTGGACCGGGACGAGTTCCTCGAGCGCGTCCACGCGAGCCGGCGGCTGCACCGGCACTGGGCGTACCCGCCCGACACGCCCGAGCGGTACGCGTCGCTGCTGCGCCGGGCGGGGGCGCCGAGCGAGCGCGTCCGCCTGATCTGCCGGCGCGAGGACGAGGCGATCGTCGGCGTGGCCAACCTGAGCCAGATCCTCCTCGGCGACTTCCGGAGCGCGTACCTCGGGTACTTCGGGTTCGCCCCGTTCGACGGGGACGGCTACATGACGGAAGGGATCGACCTCGTGCTCCGCATGGCCTTCGACGACGTCGGCCTGCATCGGGTCGAGGCGAACGTGCAGCCGGACAACGAGCGATCGATCGCCCTCCTCGAGCGCCTGGGCTTCCGCCGCGAGGGCTACTCACCCCGGTACCTGAAGATCGGCGGTCGATGGCGCGACCACGTGCGGTACGCGATCCTGGCCGAGGAGTTCCGCGGCCGCCGCGCGCCCGGCCGTGCGGCCGGCGGAACTCCCCGCTCCTAGCCAGCCTCGGCGATCCCCGCTGCCTCCTGCGCCCACCGGCCGAAGGCACCCCAGAACGGGTCGAGCCCCGGATGCTCGAGCGGCCGCTCTCCCTCGTCGGTGACGAGGATCGTGGGGGCTCCGCGTTCGGTCACCGCGCCGACCACCGCGGCCTCGATGCCCTCGACCCGCAGGGCGCGCACGTAGGCCTCGGCGCGGTCCGGCACCACGGTCGCGATCAGCGTGCCCTCGCTGATCGCCGTATACGGGTCCATCCCGACGTGCTCGCAGATCGCTCGGACCTCGGGACGTACGGGGATCGCGTCGAGCTCGACGCGCATGCCGACGCCGGCGGCGTCCGCCACCTCGGTCAGACCGCCGAACACCCCGCCCTCGGTGGCGTCGTGCATCGCCGTCACGCCCTCGTGTCGCAGGCCGAAGCGTCGCGCCACGACGGCCTCGGGGACCACGGTCATCCCCTCGAACAACGCGTCACCGGCGCGGACCGTGTCGGCGCCGACGGCCTCGGCGAGACGCTCGGGGAACGTGGCCGCGAACAGCGCGGTCGCCTCGATCGCGGCGCCCTTCGTCACGACGACGGCGTCGCCGGGCCTGGCCATGGTCGGAGTGACGTACCGGTCCTCGGGGCCGCTCGCCATGCAGACGGCGCCGCCCACCATCGGCCAGGTACATCCGTCGTACCGGGCGGTGTGGCCCGTGACCACGGCGATCCCCATCTGCTCGCAGGCGCGGTGGAACGCGTCCCACAGGGCCGTGAGCTCCTCGTCGGTGATCTCGGGCGGCAGGTTCAGGTCGATCGCCATCCACCGCAGCGGCAGCCCGCTGGTCGAGGCGTCCGAGGCCAGGATGTGCGCCGCGAACCACGCGGCGCGCTCCCACCCGTAGGCCGGGACGACGAACACCGGGTCCGCCGTCACCGCCATCGCCACCCCGTCGGCGACACGGACCACGCCGACGTCGACGCCGTGCTGCGGCCCGACCAGGACGTCCGGATCCCTCGCGCCGAGCCGACGGTGGATCACCTGCTCGAACAGCTCCGCCGTCGCCTTGCCCGTCCGCTGCTCCGTCATCGCTCCCCCGCCCTCCATCTGCTCACGATCTCGGCCAGCAGGCGCGTCGCCGAGACCGGGTCCTCGGCCGCGCCCACGGCCGACACGAACGCCACTCCCGCCGCACCGGCGGCCAGGACCTCGGCGGCGTTCGCCGGCCCGACGCCGCCGATCCCGACGACCGGCAGCGACGTCGCCCCGGCGACCCGCCGCACACCCTCGAGCCCCCGCGGCCGGGCGTCCGGCTTCGTCGGCGTCGCCCACACCGTCACCCCGACGTAGTCGGCGTCCGCGGCCTCGGCCCGGGCCGCCTCCTCCGCGTCCTCGACGCTGATCCCCAGGACGAGGTTCGGACCGATCCGCTCGCGCACCCGCTCGAGGTCGTCCGACTGCCCGACGTGGACCGCCCCCGCGCCGCTCCGGACGGCGACGTCCACGCGATCGTTGAGGACGAACAGGACCCCCGCCGCTCGACAGCGAGCGGCGAGCTCCTCGGCGAGCGGAGCGAGCTCGTCATCGGCGAGCTCCTTCGCTCGGAGCTGCACGGCCGTGGCGCCCCCGGCGATCGCCGCGACGGCAACGTCGCGGTGCTCACGCCCCGGCACGAGCCCGCTCGACGTCACCACGTACACGCCGAGCGCGCGGGGATCCAGTCGCGCCATCTCCTCCCTCCGCCGGCATTACCCGGATCAGGTTCGTCGGGTCGCGGACGCGCGGTGCCCGCCTCTCAGCCCGGTGGCCCGAGCTCCCCGGTTCGGTCCGAGTCTATCGAGCGGCGGCCGCTAGGGACACGCGCCCCACAGGCCGCGGCCGGCCTCGCGTGCCGAGCGTTGCGCGGAAACGAAGCGGTCCACGTACCGCACGTTCGGCGGGAACGTCGTGACGGCGGCGTAGCCCTGGGCGACGAGCGTTCCGTTGAACAGCTCGTCACCGATCCACACGTACGCGAGCGTGCGACCGAACCGGTCCAGGCGCTCCACGTCGAACTCCAGGCGGACGGTGCGGCCCTCGAGCCGCGACCGGGTGTAGGCCGACGCACGCCGGCCGAAGCACTCGACCGGCTGATCGGGGGCGACCGACTCTGGCGCGTCGACGCCGATGAACCGCACGTCCACCTCGAGGCCGTCGAGCAGCATCTCGGCGGTGTCCCCGTCCACGACCCGGGTGACGACCGCGCGGGTGCCCCGCCCGTCGCCGGTCCGAGACCCGCCCGGCTCGCGATCGGCCCCGCACGCCGTCACGGTGACGGCGAGCGCCGCGATCACGATCGCACGTCTCACGCGCGGGAGCCGAGCGCGCGTGCGATGCGGCGCTCGCGCGCGACCTTCTTCCAGTCGCTGGACTTCGTCGAGAACAAGACGTCGGTCGCGATCTCGAACACGCCGAGCGCGGCGCACGCCCACGCGGCCCACGGGGGCGCGTCGGTCGCCCACCAGAACGCGAGCGCCACGAACGGCGCGGCCTTCGTCGCGAGCGCACCCGACGCGTGCATCCAGGCCCGAGCGCTCGCCGACGTGCGCAGGTAGGTCCCGTAGTCCGTCTTCAGTCCCGGCCAGGGCGGCACCGCCATCCGGACGAAGTAGCAGGTGAACCGGATGCCGACGAGCCGGCCAACGACCCAGTGCGCGAGGCCGTGCACCGATCCCGACCAGACGCCGGCCGCGAGCACGAGGGCGATGCCCGCGACGACCTCGTCGTCGGCGCGCATGGCCACGACGACCGCGAGACCCCCGAGCGCCGTCCCGACGAGCAGCACCGCATTGCCGAACCAGACGGGGGACCGCAGCCGAACCGCGGCCTCGAACGCGGCGCGGTCGATGCGCCCCACGACGTCGGCCCATCGCGCGGCGAGGGCCGGATCGCCCTTCAGGCGCCGGACCAGCCGCCAGAACCCGAGGCGCGACAGATCCGTGTCGCCCTCACGGACGGCCGCCTCGATCCGGGCGAACGCGCCCTCGAGGTCCTCGTCCTGCGGAGGACGCGGGCTCGTATCCACCATCCGACCCTATATCCACGCTACGATGGGCGTCCGGACGCGCCCGGCCCCTCACATCTGCCTGCGACGGAGGTTCGACCACGTCCAACAGCACGATCCCCGAGCGACCGGCGACGGGTCGCGCCGACGCGTTCGAGCTCGTCACGCTCGACGGCCGGTACCACATCGTCGACCGCATCGCCGCCGGCGGCATGGGCGAGGTCTTCCGCGCGCAGGATGCCGTGCTCGCGCGCGAGGTCGCGATCAAGGTCCTGCACCGCCCGCTCGCGTCGGATCAGGGATTCGTCGATCGCTTCCGGCGCGAGGCCCGCTCGGCGGCCGTGCTGTCGCACCCGAACATCGTGGGCGTCCACGACTGGGGCGCCGTCGACGGCATCTACTACATGGTCATGGAATTCGTGCGGGGCCAGAGCCTGCGCGAGCTCCTGAACGCCGAGGGCGCCCTCGCGCCCGGGCAGGCCGCCGACGTGCTGCTGCAGACGCTCGCGGCGCTCGACCACGCCCATCGGCAGGGCATCGTCCACCGCGACATCAAGCCCGAGAACATCATGGTGACGCGCGACGGGGTCGCGAAGGTCGCCGACTTCGGACTCGCGCGAGCGTACGCCGACGCGCAGATCACGCACGCGGGACACGTGACCGGCACGGTGCAGTACCTGGCTCCCGAGCAGCTCCAGGGCGAGCCGGCGGACCCGCGGACGGACCTGTACTCGCTCGGCATCGTCGCGTACGAGCTGTTCACCGGCCAGATCCCCTTCAACGCCGAGACGCCGATGGCGATCGCCTACAAGCACCTGCGCGACCGCGTGCCGGCGGCGTCGGCGCGTGATCCGGCCGTCACCCCGGGGCTGGACGGCTGGATCGCGTCGATGACCGAGAAGGACCGAGAGCTGCGTCCGGAGTCCGCCGCGGAGGCGCGCCGGGACCTCCAGGTCGAGGCGGCCACGCTCCCCCCCGCCCGCCCGATCGGCGAGCTCGTGCCCGACGTGGCGGTCCTGCCGCCCCCCGACACACCCGAGCGCGCCACCACCGTCACGATCCCCCGCACGCGCGCCGATCGGACCCGCCGCCGTGGACGCGCCCGCCGCGCGATCGGCGCGGTGCTCGCGCTCGCTGCGCTCGCCGCGGCCGCGTGGGGCGTGTGGGTCTACCTGATCCCGCACGACGTGACGGTCCCCCGGGTCGTCGGCGCCCCGGTCCAGGCCGCCCGGTCCACCCTCGTGGACGCAGGGCTGACCGTACGGATCGCCACGGGCGAGTACGACCTCGAGGCGCCGATCGGGAGGGTCCTGTCCCAGCGCCCCGCCCCCGGGACCGAGATCGCCGAGGGCGCCCAGGTCGTCCTCGTGCCCTCCCTCGGCCCGCCGCCCGTCAAGGTCCCCGACCTGGTCGGCGGGACCGTCGCCGACGCGCGCCGCGCGCTCGAGCGAGTCGGCCTCGAGCTCGGCAAGCCGACCGAGCGCTACGACGACGTGGTGGCCGAGGGCCACGTCGTCCAGCAGAGCGTGCCGGCGAAGGACAAGATCCCGCAGGGATCCACCGTCGAGGTCGTCGTGAGCAGGGGGCCGGCGCCCGAGCCGGTCCCGAAGGTGATCGGCGAGACGCAGCAGGCCGCCGAGTCGGTCCTCGGCGCGACGTGGGTCGTCGAGGTCGAGATCCAGTACTCGGACGAGGTGGCGCGCGACCGGGTGATGTCGCAGCGCCCGGACCCGAGGACGAAGCTCCAGCCGGGCGAGACGGTCACGATCGTCGTTTCGCTCGGGCCGAGGCAGTTCCCGGCGCCGGACCTGCTCGGCATGGCGAAGGCGGCCGCGATCGCGAAGATCCGCTCGCTCGGGCTCGTCCCAGCCAAGATCGAGCTCCCCGGCGCGACCGGCGAGCTCACGGTCGCGACGCAGCTCCCGCTCGCCGGGAACATGGTCCGTGCGGGGGCGACGATCACGATCTGGATCGGGTGAGGTTCGGGGCGCACCTGCGCACGCCCGGCGGCCTGCGGACCGCCATCGACACCGCCCGCGCGGTCGGCGCCGACGTCGTCCAGCTGTTCCTGTCGAACCCGCGCGCCTGGGCGGCACCGCGCCTGGAGACCGCCGAGCGCTTCGGCGCCGATTGGCGCGACGCGGGCATCGGACCGCTGTACGTCCACGCGCCGTACCTGGTGAACATCGCGTCGCCGACGCCCGAGTTCCACGCGAAGTCGCTCGAGCTCGTGGCGCGCTCGGTCGCCGCGTGCGAGGTCGCGGGGGCGGCCGGGTTCGTCGTCCACGCCGGTGCCGGCGGCTCCGGGGAGCCGGCCGAGGCCCGCGAGCGAGCGGCGTCGGTGCTGCGTTCGGCGCTCCAGCTCATCGACGGGACGAGCCTGCTCGTCGAGCTGATGGCCGGCACGTCCGGGGCGGTCGCCTCGACGTTCGCGGAGGCCCGAGCGCTGTTCGACGCCGTCGGCGACGAGCGCCTGCGCCTGTGCGTCGACACGTGCCACCTGTTCGCCACCGGCTACGGTCTGGACGAGGCCGGGGGCGTCGCCGCGTGCTTCGCCGAGCTCCACGACCACGCCCTGGCCGAGCGGCTCGCGCTCGTGCACGCGAACGATGCCAAACACCCGCGCGGCTCGCGCCGGGACCGTCACGAGCGGATCGGCGAGGGACTCATCGGCGTCGAGGGCTTCTTCGAGATCCTCCGCCGGCCCGAGGTGCAGTCGCTCGACCTGGTGCTCGAGACGCCCGCCGACCCGCAGCAGCGCACGCGAGAGCTCGCGACGCTCCGGCGGCTGGCGAGCTGAGCCTACGGCTCGAGCTCCGCGCGCGGACCCTCCTGGTACGAGTACCGCTCCTCGCGCCAGGGATCGGCGTGGATGTGGTAGCCGCGCGTCTCCCAGAAGCCGCGCTTGTTGTGGGCCGCGAACTCGAGGCCCCGGAGCCATTTCGCGCTCTTCCACGCGTACCGCTTGGGCACGACCAGGCGGAGCGGGTACCCGTGCTCGGGCGTGAGGTCCCGCCCGTCGTGGGCCCAGGCGACGAGCACGTCGTCGTCCATCATCGCCTCGAGCGACAGGTCCGACGTGTAGCCGTGCTCGCAGTGCGCGATCACCCATCTCGCCTCGGGCTGGACGCCGGCCCGCTCGGCGAGGACCCGGAACGGGACCCCGGTCCACGTGTTGTCCAGCGTGGACCAGCCGGTCACGCAGTGCATGTCGGCCTGGACGTCGACCGGCTGGAGCGCCTTCAGCTCTGCGTACGTGAGCGTGTACGGGTTCTCGACCAGCCCGGTCACCTCGAAGCGCCAGTCGGCCTCGTCGAAGGTCGGGATCGGGCCGAAGTGCAGGACCGGCCACGTCTTGACCAGGCGCTGCCCCGGCGGGACGCGCTTCGCGATCTCCTCCGGGTACTTGGTTCCGAACAGCTTCACCAGCGTAGCCTCCCTCTCTGGCGGGGCTCCCGCTCGCGCGTCCGCGCTCGCCGTTCGAACCCCAGCACGCGGCCGGCACCTACCGGTCGGCGGCCACGGTCCGCCAGGCCGCCAGCGCCGTCCGCACGTCCTCGTCGTCGATATCGACATGGGTGACCATCCGCACCCTGCGGGACACGTACGTCGCGCCCACGCCGAGGTCCCGGAGCCGCCCGATCGCCTCGAGCGCGTCCAGTCCCACCGCTTCCGTGTCGACGAAGACCATGTTCGTTTCAACGTCGGCGGGATCGATCGCGCCCGGCAGGACCGACGCGACGCCCTCGGCCAGCCGGCGGGCGCGCTCGTGGTCCTCGTGGAGGCGATTCGGGCCCTCCTCGAGCGCGACGAGCCCCGCGGCCGCCACCACCCCGGCCTGCCGCCACGCGCCGCCGAACAGGATCTTCATCCGGCGCGCCTCGCGCATCAGCTCCGCGGGGCCGCAGACGAGCGAGCCGATCGGCGCGCCGAGCGCCTTCGAGACGCAGAACATCAGCGTGTCGGCCTCGGCCGCGATCTCGGTCACCGGGACGCCGCTCGCGACCGCGGCGTTGAAGATCCGCGCCCCGTCCAGGTGCACCGGGAGGTCGTGCTCCCGGGCGACCTTCGCGATCCCCCGCAGGTCGTCCATCGCCGTCACGCGACCGCCCGCGTGACCGTGCGTGTCCTCGACCGCGACGATGTCCACGATCTCGACGTCCTCGGGGTCCGGCGCCAGGGCCTCCTGGACCTGCTCCGGGGTGATCTGGCCGCGCCGGTCCCCGCGCAGCCCCCTGAACGCCATCCCCGACAGCGCGGCCGAGCTCATCACCTCGGTCGTCGACACGTGCGCCGTGGCCTCGGCGAGCACGAGATGACCCGTGCCGCGGAAATGGAGCCGCAGACCGATCTGGTTCGCCATCGTCCCGGTCGGGACGTAGAGCGCGGCCTCTTTTCCGACGACCTCGGCGGCGCGCTCCTGGAGCCGGTTCACGGTCGGGTCGTCTCCGAACCAGTCGTCGCCGACCTCCGCGTCGGCCATCGCGCGGCGCATCGCCGGCGAGGGCGTCGTGACGGTGTCCGAACGCAGGTCGACGCGATAGGCGCTCACGGTTCGCCCAGTATAGGCGGGGCCCCGCGGGAGCCGATCAGTACAGGAACATCGGCTTGCCGTCCACGTGGAGGATCTTCGCTCGGTACTGCTCGGCGTCGTACAGGGCGCCGACGTCGACCCGCTTCACCCCCTGGCGGACGACGCCGATCGGCACGTTGACGTAGTTGCCGTTGCGCAGGGCGACGAGACGGCCGACCTCGCCGTTCACCACCAGGTCCGCCGCCATGACCGCATAGTTGATCGCGACCATCAGGTCCAGCGAGTCGGGGTTGCCCGAGCGCATCAGGTAGCCCAGCTGCTGGTAGATGATGCCCTCGCCGGTGATCTCCTTCAGGGCCTCGCCGGTGACCTCACCGATCCCGCCCAGCTTCTGGTGGCCGTAGGCATCCGCGGTCCCGCCCTGGACCATCTGACCGCCGACCATCGTGGCGCCCTCGGAGATCGTCATCATCGCGTAGCGGCTGGGGTTCGAGCGCTTGTCGTCCATCAGCATCTGCGCGAGCTTCTCCACGTCGAACGGGACCTCGCTGATGATCGCGCGTTCGACGCCCGACAGGTACGCGGACACGAGGGAGGTCTCGCCGCTGTAGCGGCCGAACACCTCCACGACCGCGAGACGTTCGTGCGAGCCGGCGCTGGTACGCAGCTGGTGGATGAAGATGACCGTCCGCGTGACCGCGGTCGAGAAGCCGATGCAGTAGTCGGTCCCGTGGACGTCGTTGTCCATCGTCTTCGGGATCGCGACGACCGGGACACCCTCCTCGTGCAGCCGCAGCGCGAACGAGAGGGTGTCGTCGCCGCCGATCGGGATCATGGCGTCGATCTTCAGCCGGTCGAGCACCTTCAGGATGTGCGGCGTGTGGTCGCGGATCTCCTCGTCCTGCCGGCCCCCCCCGCGCAGGAAGGCCGGCTCGTCGGCGGCCTTCACCTTCGCCGGGTTCGTGCGCGACGTGTGGAGCACCGTCCCGCCCGTCCGGTCGATCGTGCGCACGGACGCGGCGTCCAGGTCGACGGTGTTCGCGGCCACCGACTCGGGGTCGTCGGGATCGCACTCGAGCAGCCCGCCCCAGCCGCGACGGACGCCCACGATGTCGTGGCCCTCCTCTTCGGCCCGCAGGGTGACCGCCTTGATGCAGGCGTTCAGGCCGGGGACGTCGCCCCCGCCGGTCAGGATGCCGATCCTCATCGCGCGAACCTCCGCTCAGTGGTCGAAGAACACCTCGGCGACCCGGTACAGCTCCTCGGGGACGGACCGGGTCTTCGCGGCCTCGGACAGCGGGACGTCGGTGAGGTCGCCGCCGCGCGTGGCGACCATCCGGCCCCAGCGGCCCTCGGCCGCCAGGTCGATCGCGGCCTGGCCGTACCGCGTCGCGAGGACGCGGTCCGCGGCCACGGGGCTCCCGCCCCGCTGCACGTGCCCGAGTACCGTCACCCTCGTCTCGTAGCCGGTGCGTCGCTCGAGCTCCGGGCGGATGTGGTTGGCGATCCCGCCGAACCGGACGAACCCGCGCTCGTCGAGCGGGTACTCGGGCAGCGGGATCGTCCCCTCCGCCGGGCTGGCCCCCTCGGCCACGACGACGATCGAGAACGAGTGCCCGTGCAGGTGCCTGCGGCGGAGGCGCGTGCCCACCTCGTCCAGGTCGAAGGGGCGCTCCGGGATCAGGATCGCGTCGGCGCCGCCGGCGAGGCCAGCCTCGATCGCGATCCAGCCGGCGCTGCGACCCATGACCTCGACGAGCATCAGGCGGTTGTGGCTCTCGGCCGTGGTGTGGAGCCGGTCGATCGCATCGGTCGCGACCTGCACCGCCGTCGCGAACCCGATGCACGCGTCGGTCCCGGCCAGGTCGTTGTCGATCGTCTTCGGGATGCCGACCACGGGGAGGCCCTCCTCGGCCAGACGGGCCGCCGTCCGGAGCGTGCCGTCGCCGCCGATCGCGACGACGCCGTCGAGCCCGAGGTCTTCGAACGCCGCGCGCGCCGCCGTCTCCTTGCCCTCCAGGTACGGGTTCGCGCCCGAGGAGCCGAGGATCGTGCCGCCCCGGTGCAGGATCCCCTGGACCGACTGGGCGGTCAGCTCCTGGAACACGCCGTCGGTGACGCCACGCCAGCCGTCCTCGAAGCCGAGGACGGCGTACCCGTGGACGCCGATCGCCTTGCGGACGACCGCCCGGATCGCCGCGTTGAGGCCGGGACAGTCGCCACCGCCGGTCAGGATGCCGATACGCTTCACGCAGCTCCTCGTCGAGGCGGGCCGGCTCAAGGCCGTGCCCGCGAAGGTCGAGTCACGATTCTAGGCATGCGAACGAACGCGCTGGTCGCCCTGGTCGCGGGCCTGCTCGCGGCCGCCCTGGTCGCGCCCGCCCATCCGGCGCTGGCGCACGACGCGGACGCCTTCCGGCGCGAGCTCGGCCTGCAGGACCCGGACCTGGCCGGCGATCCCCGCGTGGAGCGCCTGGTCCGGCTCCACCTGCGGTCGGACGGGCTCCTGCGCGAGGTCGCCCGGCTCGAGCGGGAGATCGGGCGCGCGGCGGTGGCCTACGCGCAGGCGGTCCGCAGGGCTCGGGCGGCCGACGCCGCCCTGGCACAGGCCGAGGCGACGCTCGACGCCAGGATCGACGCGGCGTACGAGCTCGGTCCGGGGGCGGCGGTCGAGGCGCTGCTCGGCGCCCGGACGCTCGGTGATCTGGCCTCGATCTCGGAGTTCGTGTCCAGCACCGTGGCGCTCGACGAGCGGGTCCTCGCCGACGTCGCGCGGACGCATGTGGTCTCGGTGTCGCTCCGCGCCCTCGCCGAGGCCGAGCTCCGGCCGATCGCCCCCCGTCTGGACGAGCTCCGCGCGGGGCTCGAACGCCTGCGTGGCGACCTCCAGGAGGCCGCGGCGCTGGCCGAAGAGGCGCGCGTCGAGGACGAGTGGTTCGAGCAGCAGCTGCTGGCGCTCTCCGAGGCCGAGGCGCGCGCGCAGACGTGGGAGGACCTGCAGACCCTCACCTGGGGCGAGGACGAAACGCCGTACCTGGCACTGCTCGGACCGACGGGCGGGCGGACGTGCGACACGCCGGAGGGCCTCGTCGCGACGGGCGAGCGCTTCACCGGCTACGCCTCCTGGTACGGGTGGGAGTTCGGCGGGCAGCCGACCGCCATGGGAGCGATCTTCGACCCGACGCTGTTCACGGCCGCGAACCGCTGGCTGCCGATGGGCACCTTCCTGCGGGTGCGCCACGGCGACCGGTGCGCGATCGTCCTCGTGAACGACCGGGGCCCGTACGGGAACCTCGAACGGGTGATCGACCTGTCGATGGCGTCTGCGCACTACCTGGGGGTCGGCGTCTCGTGGGTCGAGGCCGAGGTGTTGGTCGTCGCCACGCCGGGCTGACCGGCACCGATGGACCCGGACCTCCGGCCACCCTCGCCCGGGGACCGTCCGATAGAGTGGGGACATGCTCGCTTCGTGGGGCTTCCTGGAGTGGTTCTTCGCCGGGGTCCTCGGGATCCTGGTCGGCGTGATCGGCCTGTTCTTCGTCTACATCGTCGCCCAGCTGTTCGTGAACCCGGCGCGCCGAGCGTCGCGCTGACCCGTCGGTGACACGGGCGCACGGGGGCGCGTGCGCCGGTCGCTCGCGCTGGGTCCGACCCGCGGTCAGCCGCCTTCCGACTCCGGTCGACGGTTCCGGAGCTCGCGGTCGAGGACGAACAGGGTCGCGGGATCCTCCCCGATCGCGCGGAGGGTCTGCACCACGTCGTCGGCCTGCTTCTCCTCCTCGACCTGCTCGGTCACGAACCACTGGAGGAAGGCCTGCGCCGCGTGGTCCCCTTTCTCGATCGCCGTCGTGGTCAGCCGGTCGATGGCCGCGCTCACGTTGCGCTCGGCCTCGAGCGCCTGCTCGAACGCGTCGAGCAGCGAGCGGAACTCCGTCGGAGGCGCCTCGATCGTGCCGAGCGTGACGCGCCCGCCCCGGTCGACGATGTGGTCGAAGAACTTCATCGCGTGCGAGCGCTCCTCCTCCGCCTGCATCCGGAACCAGTGGGCGGCGCCGGGCATGTTCGCCGACTCGCAGTATGCGGACATCGACAGGTACAGGTGGCTCGAGTAGAGCTCGCCACCCAGCTGCGCGTTCAGCGCGGCCTCCAGCTCTGGGTTGAGCATCGCTCGCCTCTTTCGTCGCGGACGCGCTCAGCCTACCGGGTGGAGACCTCGGCCGGGTCGGCGAGGCGGAGCTCGGCCACCACCGGGAGATGGTCGCTCGCGACCCTGGCCTCGGGCATGACCGAGGGCACGATCACGCGCTCGACCTTCACCTGCTCGGACACGAACAGGTAGTCGATCCGGGCGGTGGGGTCGGAGGCCGGGAACGTCTCGCCCGCGACATCGCCGCCCAGGAGCCACGCGTCCCAGAACCGGTCGCCGAGGAACGTCATCGCGCGCCCGTCCGGCGTCTCGTTGCAGTCCCCGCCGATCAGGACCGGGCCGTCACGTCCGCGGGTGAGGTCCGCGAGCTCCTCGGCCGCGTGCAGGCGCTCCAGCGGGTGCAGGCCCAGGTGGATCGCGTAGACCCAGAGCCGTCGCCCGGCCCTTCCGACCTGCGCGACGAGCGCTCCCCTCGGGTACAGGGGCCTGCGGACGTCGGCGAACCGGTGGAGCCGGCGCTCGACGATCCGCCAGGGCGGGCGCGCGAGCACCGCGTTCTTGACGCGCCGCCGGAACGGCGACCACGGGTCGCGGGCCACCTGCATGCCGAGCGCCCTCGCGCAGCGCCGCAGCGCCAAACGCCCGCCGGTCTCGTTCAGCAGCACCACGTCCGGCTCGAAGTGCCCGATGACGCCGACGACTCGGTCGAGGCCGTCGCGGAAGCCCCGCACGTTGTAGACGACGACGCGCAGCCGCACGCCTGGAGCGTATGCCCGCGACCCCCTCGGCGGAACTAGGCGGCCACGATCGTCGTGCCGGTGGCGCCGTCGAGGGCCTCGGGCGCGCTCTCCAGGTCGCCGATCACGGCCCGGCGCCCGCCTGCCTCGATGAACCGCACGGCTGCCTCGACCTTCGGCCCCATCGAGCCCGCGGCGAACTCGCCCGCGTCCATCAGGGTCCGCGCCTCGGCGGCCGTCATCCGCTCGATCGGCTCGGCGTGGTCGCTGCCGAACCCGCGCTGGGCATGGTCCACGTCGGTGAGGACGAGCAGCGTGGGCGCCTCGA
This sequence comes from Actinomycetota bacterium, assembly GCA_035762085.1. Taxonomy (GTDB): domain Bacteria; phylum Actinomycetota; class UBA4738; order UBA4738; family HRBIN12; genus HRBIN12. The sequence continues at coordinate 14,176 of DASTPT010000068.1, forward strand.
CGTCGCGGGCCAGGATCGCCGCGGCGAGGTCCTTATCCACCACGCCCTCGCGCGGCGCGAGCCGGGGACCGTCGTCCACGACCGGCACGCCGCCGCCGCCCGATGCGATCACCACCACGCCGCCGGCGACCAGCTGCCGGATGACGGGCGCCTCGACGATCGAGTAGGGATCCGGCGAGGGCACCACCCGGCGCCAGCCGCCGTGCGGGTCCGAACGCATCACGTACCCCCGCTCCGCGGCGAGCTTCTTCGCCTCGTCCTCCTCGTAGAAGGGGCCGATCGGCTTCGTCGGGTTCGCGAACGCCGGGTCGTCCGGCCGAACGCGTGTGAGCGAGAGGACGGTCACGACCGGGCGCTCCATCCCGCGCTCGAAGAACACGTCGCCGATCGTGACCTGCAACAGGTAGCCGATCAGGCCCTGGCTCTCGGCGCCGCAGGCGTCGAGCGGCATCGGGTTCACCCAGCCGCGCGCCGCCTCCTGCTGCAGCAGGATGCGGCCGACCTGCGGGCCATTGCCGTGGGTGAGCACCACCTGCCAGCCCGCGGCCGCGATCTCGGCGACCTTCTCGGCGGCCCCTCGGGCGGAGGCGAACATGTTCTCGTACGAGTCCTCCTCGCCCCTGCGGAGCAAGGCGTTCCCGCCGAGCGCGATGACCACGCGTTCCATGGGGAAGACCTCCTGCGCGAACGCTACCCCAGCACAGGGGCCAGGACGTCCAACAGGGAGGGAGAGCCCGGACGGATCTCGAGGTCGTAGCGAACGCGCACGGCCGGCTTGCGGATGTCGATCACCCGCCGCAGGTCGATCGGCGTGCCGATGACCACGACGTCGGCCTCCGTCGCGTCGATGATCTTCTCCATCTCCTGGAGCTGGCCATCCGAATACCCCATCGCCGGCAGCACCGGTCCGACGTCGTACTTGCGGAACGTCTCGTCGATCGTGCCGAGCGCCCACGGGCGCGGGTCGACGATCTCGGCGGCTCCGTTCGCACGGGCGGCGACCACGCCAGCCCCGAACTTCATCTCGCCGTGGGTCAGCGTCGGTCCGTCCTCGACGACGAGGACACGCTTGCCGGCGATCGCGTTGGGATCGTCGACGCTGACCCGGCTGTCCGCCTTCACGATCGTCGCGCCCGGGTTCAGCTCCTCGACGGTCCGCAGGAGCGAGTCGACCTGATCCGCCGAGGCGGAGTCCATCTTGTTCACCACGACGACATCGGCCATCCGCAGGTTGGCCTCCCCCGGGTGGTAGCTCGTCTCGTGCCCGGCCCGCAGCGGGTCGGCGACGACCACGTTGACGGTCGGGCGATAGAAGGGCAGATCGTTGTTGCCGCCGTCCCACAGCAGCACGTCGCACTCGGCCTGCGCCTGCTCGAGGATCGCCCCGTAGTCGACGCCCGCGTAGATGATCGTCCCCGTCGTGATGTGCGGCTCGTACTCCTCGCGCTCCTCGATCGTGGTGTCGTACCGGTCGAGGTCCTCGAGCGTCGCGTACCGCTGCACGCGCTGCGCCACGAGGTCGCCGTACGGCATGGGGTGACGGACGGCCACGACGCGCCTGCCAGCGTCCTTCAGCGTCTCCGCGATCGCGCGGGTCGTCTGGCTCTTCCCCGAGCCGGTGCGGACGGCGCACACGGAGACGACCGGCACCGTGGCGTCGAGCATCGTGTCGTTCGGCCCGAGCAACACGAAGTTCGCGCCGGCCGCCAGGGCCTCGCTCGCCTTGTGCATCACGTACTCGTGGCTCACGTCCGAGTAGCTGAACACCACGTCGTCCACCCTCAGGTCGTGGATCAGGCGAGAGAGCTCGCTCTCGTCGTGGATCCGGATCCCCTCCGGGTAGCGAGGGCCGGCGAGGGAGGCGGGGTACGTGCGGTCGTTGATGAAGGGGATCTGCGTCGCCGTGAACGCCACGACCTCGTACGCCTCCAGGTCGCGGTACACGACGTTGAAGTTGTGGAAGTCGCGACCCGCGGCTCCCATGATCAGGACACGACGCGGCATGGCTGGTCCTTTCGCGGAAGGTGTGATGCGCGGGAAGGCCGGGCGGCCCCGCTCTTCGTTCCGGAATCTACCCGGAAACCTCCACCCGTGGCATCCGACCGACGGGCTAGGTCGAACCCCACCGCTGGCCGCCGGCGTCCGCGAGGACGCCGCCGAACGGCCTCGAGAAGTGGCTGACCGCGACGCCCCAGCGCGCCTCGCGCGCCTGGTCGAGCAGCGCGACGCGCGACGCGGCCCCCTCCTCGGGGTCCTCGTCGTGGTTCGAATCCCACCCGGGGTGCGCGACCTGGATGGGCACGTGCAGGAGATCGCCCGTGAACAGCATCGTGAACGGCCCGTCGGCGAGGATCGCGCTCCGGTGACCCGGCGTGTGGCCGGGCGAGTGGACGACGTGGAGGCCCGGGACGATCTCGCGGTCCTCGGGCGACAGGTCGAGCATCCCCGCCTCCTCCAGGATCAGCATCGCCTCCCACCCGTTGAGATCCTCGTCGTCCGCGTGCGAGAAGAACGTCCAGTCGGCCGGGTGGACGTGGTGCACGGCGTTCGGGAACCTTGCCTCGCCGTCGGGGCGGCAGGCGCCACCCGCATGATCGGCGTGCAGGTGCGTGTGGACGACGTGCGCGACATCCTCGGCGTCGGCGCCCGCCTCCGCGAGCTCAGCGTCGATCCGCCCGACCACGTCGAACGGCGGGCGCCCCAGGTGCCCGATCCCCGTGTCGACGAGCACGAGACCCGCCGAGGTCCGCAGCAGGAACGCGTGGACGTGCCAGGCCCAACTGCCCTCGTCTGCGCCCTCGAACGCCCACGGATATCGCTCGCGCTCGACGTCCCAGTCGACGGCGCGGCCGGGCGCCTCGTCGGCGAGCGGCAGCGGCGCGAACCCGTCGCACAGCGGGACGACCTCGACGTCCCCGACGCGGATCAGCGGATGCGGCACAGTGGCGAGCGTACCGGCGCGCTAGGTCACCCGCCAGTCGGCTGCCCGTCCCCTCGTTCCAGGCCCGAGGCAGGTCTACACTCCGATGGGCGACTGCGGGGACCTCCAAGCGGCGAGGGGCGGCTCATGAACCCCACGAACGATGCAGGGGCTCACGAGGTTCGCAAGACCGTTTCGATCGTGTTCTGCGACGTGACCGATTCGACCTCGCTCGGCGAACGCCTCGACCCCGAGGCGCTCCGCCAGGTGATGAGCCGGTACTTCGACCGGATGGAGGCGGTGCTCGTCGCCCACGGCGGAACCGTCGAGAAGTTCATCGGGGACGCAGTCATGGCCGTCTTCGGTATCCCCCTGCTGCACGAGGACGACGCCCTTCGCGCGGTCCGAGCTGCCGCCGAGATGCGGGACGCCCTCGTGGAGCTCAACGTGGAGGTCGCGCGGCGTTGGGGCCTGGAGCTGCGGAACCGGACCGGCGTCAACACGGGCGAGGTCGTCACCGGGACCGACGCGGGACGAACGTTGGTGACCGGCGACGCCGTCAACGTCGCCGCCAGGCTCGAACAGGCGGCCGAACCGGGCGAGATCCTGCTTGGGCCCGAGACGTACCGGCTCACCGCCCACGCCATCTCGGCCGAGCGACTCGACACGCTCGCGCTGAAGGGGAGATCCGGCGCCGTGGAAGCGTTCCGACTCCTGGACGTCGAGCCCGGGCTGCACCGCGCGCCGATGCGTCTCGACTCGCCGATGCTCGGGCGCGATCGACCACTCCGCCTGCTCCGTGACACGTACGAGGAAGCCGTGACCGATCGGGCCTGCTTCCTCCTCACCGTCCTTGGGCCAGCCGGTATCGGCAAGTCACGGCTCGCGTTCGAGTTCCTGGAGGGGCTCGAGGAGGCGACCGTGCTCTCCGGTCGATGCCTCCCGTACGGCGATGGCATCACCTTCTGGCCGGTCGCGGAGATGGTTCGGGGGGCTGCGGGGATCGGGGAGGCGGATGCCCGCGAGCGGGCGCGGGCGCGCATCGTCGATCTGCTCGACGGCGCCGACGACCGGGAGGTCGTAGCGGTGCACCTCGCGAGGTTGATGGGGCTCGCGGAGGGGCCTCGGGCCGAACCGGGCTGGGCGCTCCGCAGGCTCCTCGAAACGCTCGCGGGCCGTGCCCCGGTGGTCGCGGTGTTCGACGATGTGCACTGGGCCGAACCGGGGCTCGTTGGCGCGATCGAACAGGTCGCGGACCTCTCGCGCGACGCTCCAATCCTTATCCTATGCCTCGCCCGTCCGGAGCTCCTCGACGACCGGCCCAGCTGGGGCGCCGGCCGGACCCGCGCCGCCTCCATCCAGCTCGAGCCGCTCGGCGAGACGGATGCTCGAGCGCTGCTCGAGAACCTGGTCGGCGGTCGCGCGATCGATGACGAGATCGCCGACCGGATCCACGGCACCGCTCGAGGCAATCCGCTGTTCGTCGAACAGATGCTCTCGGCCCTCCTGGAGACGGGAGCGGTCGTGCGTCGGGACGACCGTTGGGTCGCCGCCGCCGATCTCGCCGCCGTCCGAACGCCGACGGCGCTCTCGAGCCTGTTGTCCGCCCGGCTCGACCGCCTCTCGGACGACGAACGGGTGGTGCTGTCGCGAGGTGCGGTCGTCGGCGAGATCTTCGAACGGCGAGCCATCCACGACCTCGTGCCGGCAACGTTCCGTGCGTCCGTCGACGAGCAGATCGGAGCCCTCCTCCGCAAGGACTTGATCCGGCCCACGCGGTCCGACGTCGGCAAGGAGCAGGAGGCGTTCCGGTTCCGGCACATCCTGATCCGGGACGCCGCCTACGACTCGTTGCCGAAGCACGAACGAGCGGTCCTCCACGAACGGTTCGCCGAACTGCTCGAGCGGACCAGCGGTGTCAGTCTGGCCGAGGCCGAAGAGATCGCGGCTCACCACCTCGAGCGGGCCTACCGCTGCCGGTGCGAGCTCGGGCCGCTCGACGATGTCGCCCGCGAGCTCGCCCGCAGGGCCGCCGCGCGGCTCGCGTCGGCGGGGAGGCGAGTGCACGACACCCGGTGGGACGTAGTGGGGACCGTCAGCCTCCTCTCGCGGGCGTGGGACCTCGTCCCGCCTGGCAGCGGTACCCGCCTCGAGTTCGGGCCCGACCTCGCGCTCGCGCTCGTCGAGCACGGAGACTTCGACCGGGCGGTCCACGTTTCGAGCCGGGTCGTCGAGGAGGGTCGGGAAGCGGGCGACCTGGTCGCCGAGGCTCGAGGTCGGGTCGCTCGGTGGCTCGCGCGAGCGAACTCGGACCCGTCGATCGACCTCAGGCGGGCCGAGGCCGAGGCCGACGAAGCGATCGCGTTCCTCGAGGCGAAGGCAGACGACCTCGGCGCCGCGCGGGCATGGCAGTTGAAGGCGAGCGTCCGGTGGGTCCTGATGGACTACGGCGGCCGGGTGTCGGCCAGCGAGCGCGCGGCATCCCTGGCCAAGCGAGCGCGCGCCGGATGGGACGAGGCCGAGGCGATGGCGAACATCGTGTACGGGCTGGTGCTGGGCGACGTCCCATTCGAGGAGTGCGACCGTCGCATCGGCAGGATCCTCGAGGCCGCGAGATCGGGCGGGAGTCGGAGACTGGAAGCGGACGCGCTCGCGTGTCTCGGGCATATCGCCGCAGATCGGGGGGAGAGAGCCCGGGCCCACGAGCTGATCGCCGAGGCGGCCCATCTGTACCGCGATGTCGGACGAGAGACCGAGTACTGGGGCGTTCGGGCTCTGAACCTTGACTCGATCTCGCCCTGGTGGTTCGGTCAGGAGGAGACCGCCGAGGCCGTCCTCCGAGAGGGCTACGAGGCGCTGGGTCGCCTCGGTGAGGTCGGTGTCCGCTCGACGGTCGCCGCTTTCCTCGCGCTCGTCCTCGTCGATCGCGGGGAACTCGACGAGGCGCTCCGGTTGGCCGACGAGGCCGAGGCGCTCGGAGGTCCGTGGGATCTCGCGAACCTGATCCTGGGCGGCGTGATCCGCGCGAAGGTCGCCGCGGTGCGCGGCGACCACGCCGAGGCGATCGCCCACGCCGAGCGCGCGGTTACGCTCAGCGATGGCGGCGACGACATCCGCACGCAGGCGCAGACTCGCCTCGCCCTCGCCGAGTCGCTCGCGGCGGCGGGGAGGAACGACGAGGCCGACGCTGCCGCCCGTGACGCGCTCAGCCGAGCCGAGCGCAAGGGCTCCGTGGTGCTCGCCGAGCGTGTCCGTGCGTTCCTCGAGCAGATCGAGCCGCGCAGCTAGTCTTCGAGGTCGGCGGGTTCGTCGACGTCGAACAGCGTGCGCCGCTCGGGATCGTCGGCCGTCCACTCGGCCTCGTTGACGATGACCGGCTCGAGCCTCGCGATCGCGTCGCGCAGCCGTCGTCCGCCCTCGCCGAGGACCCCAGCGGCCGCGGTCCGCGCCGGCGCCACCCTGACGACACCCGGCAGCGGCCGGAACCGATCCCCATCCCCGAGGGCGACCGCACGGACACGTCCGTCCCTCTCCGCCACCCCGAGCATCGACCGCAACACCGCCGGCACGAGTCCGGGCATGTCACCGCCCGCGAGGACGGCGAGCTCGCCTCGGGCCTCGCGGAGTCCCGCCACCGCTCCGACGAGGGGTCCCTGCCCCTCGACCTCGTCGTGCGTCACACGCACGACGACGGGCATCGGCGTCGGTTCGGCCCCCGGCGCTAGGACCAACACCACCTCGTCACATACGGCGTCGAGCGCGAGGACGACATGTCCGAGGAGCGGTCGCCCCCGGTACGGCTCGGCGAGCTTGTCCCGGCCGAACCGCATCGAACGGCCTCCGGCGAGGACGACGCCGCTGACGCGCGGCGCGTCAGTCATCGGCGTCAGCCGCCGTCGCCGTCGCGGGCCTCCGCCGGCTCGGGAGGCTCCGGCAGGGTCTCCGGCCCGGGCGCGCGCGCCTGCGCGAACTCGAACCCGAACCGCCCCTTGATGCACAGGTGGCCCGACGTGACGTCGTGGTCCTCCGGCGAGGTGACCTTCACGATCGTGTTGTCCTGCACGTGGAGCTCGAGGTTGCAGCCGACCCCGCAGTACGGGCAGATCGTCGTGGTGACCGTCTGACGGGACTCGTCCCAGTCCCCCGTCTGCCGCAGGTCGTGCTCGCTCTTGAACATCAACGCGCCCGTGGGGCACACGCCGATGCAGTTGCCGCAGTAGACGCACGCCGACTCGGGGAGGGGGACCGCGAACTCGGTCGAGATCCTCGCGTCGAACCCCCGACCGGCGACCGCGATCGCGAAGGTGTTCTGCGCGTCGACGCCGCAGGCCTCGACGCACTTGTAGCAGAGCACGCACCGCGAGTAGTCGCGGACGTACAGGTCGTTGTCGATCGTCACCGGTTGGTGGACCGTCTCGGCCACCGCGGGGTCCGGCTCGTGGTGATGGCCCGGCGCGCGAGCGTCGCGCACGCCGTCGCCGAGGGGCGGCATCAGCGCGCCGAAGCGCTCCGGCTGCGCCTCGTACTCGTCCTGCCAGCGGTGGACGTCGTCGCCCGCGAGGCTGAGGTCGACGCTCGAGGCGAGGAACTCGAGCACCAGGCGACGCGAGTGCCGGACCCGATCGGTGTCGGTCCGGACCTGCATGCCGGCCTCGGCGCGCCGCGAGCACGCGGGCACCAGGGTGCGCGAGCCCTCGACCTCCACGACGCACACGCGGCAGGCGTTCACCGGCGTCAGGGTGTCCGCGTAGCAGAGGGTCGGCGTGTCGATGCCCTCGGCGCGGCACGCGTCCAGGATCGTCGAGCCCTCGGGGACCCGCACGGTCCTGCCGTCGACCTCCAGATCGATCAGACGTCTCGGCGGCGCGAGCGGAACCGGTTGACTCACGCGAACACCCCCAGCCGCTGGATCGCCGACTGCACCGCGCTCGCGGCCGTCTGCCCGAGCCCGCAGATCGAGGCGTCCCGCATCACCAGCGCGATCTGACCCAGCAGCTCGAGCTCGTCGGCCGTCGAGCCGATCGTCCGCCCGGAGACCAGGCGGTGCAGGGCCTCCTCCTGGCGCACCGTTCCGACGCGGCACGGCACGCATTGACCGCAGGACTCGTCCCGGAAGAACCGGGCGATCCGAAGGACCGCGTCCACCAGGTCGGCGTCCGCGTCGAACACCATCACGACGCCCGAGCCCAGGGTGACTCCGGCCTCGCGGGCGCCCTCGAACGAGAGCGGCACGTCCAGGTCTCCCGGCCCGACGAAGCCGCCGGCCGCCCCGCCGAGCAGGATCGCCTTGAGCCCCCTGCCCCCGTGGACGCCGCCAGCGAGCCCGAGCAGGTCGCCGAGCCGCGTGCCGCACTCGACCTCGTAGACGCCAGGGCGCTCGACGTCGCCCGAGAGGCAGAACAGCCGCGTCCCCGTCGAGTCCGCCGTGCCGAGCCCCGCGTACGCGGGTCCGCCGATCCGGAGCACCTCGAGCACGTTCACGAGCGTCTCGACGTTGTTGATCCCCGTCGGCTTGCCGAACAGCCCGCGCTCGACCGGGAACGGCGGCTTGTTCCGCGGCTCGCCGCGTTTGCCCTCGATCGAGTTGAACAGCGCGGTCTCCTCCCCGCAGATGTACGCGCCGGCCCCGCGGCGGATCTCGACGTCGAACGCGAAGCCCTCCCCCATCACGTCGGGGCCGAGGAACCCGCGGGCGCGCGCCGCGTCGACCGCTCGCGCGAGCGCCTCGAGCGCCGCCGGGTACTCCCCGCGCAGGTACACGTAGCCGCGCTCGGACCCGGTCGCGTGGCCGGCGATCGTGAGCGCCTCGACCACCGCGAACGGATCACCCTCGAGCAGGATGCGGTCCTTGAACGTGCCGGGCTCGGACTCGTCGGCGTTGCAGACGAACAGGTGCGGCCGGGCCGGCTGATGCGCGACGAGCTCCCACTTGAGTCCGGTCGGGAACGCCGCGCCCCCGCGGCCGAGCAGCTTCGAGTCCTTCAGCTCGCGGATCACGCCCTCGGGCCCGAGCCCGACCGCGCGCCGGAGCGCCAGGTAGCCACCGTTCGCCCGATAGTCGTCGAGGGAGGACGGGTCCACGACGCCGACGCGCCGCAGCAGCCGGAGCGTGTCGCGGGCCTCCGCCGCCTGCGGCACCGAACGCCCGACCGGCTCGGACGGCCGGGCGTCCTGGTCGACCACGAGCGCCGTCACGTGCTCGACGCCGAGCGGGGCGACGGCGACGTCCTCGGCTCCGGCGCCCGAGCGCTGCAGGAGCGCCGCCGGGGCGCGCTCGCACAGGCCGAGGCAGGGGCTCCGCCGCCACGTCCACGCGTCGCCCCGACCCTCGGGCCCGAGGGAGCGCTCGAGCTCGGCGCACAGCTCCTCCGCTCCCTGCGTCCGACACGCGATGTCGTCGCACACGTGGAGCACCCGCGGGGGGCTCGGCGTGGTCGAGAACATCGCGTAAAACGTCGCCACCCCGTACGCCTCGGCCGGCGGGACGGTCAGGCGCGCGGCGACGTAGTTCAGCCCACCCTCGCTGATCCACCCCGCCGAGGCCTGCAGCGCGTGGAGCGCGGGGAGCAGCAGGTGCCGGCGGTCCCGTGCCTCGCGCCCGCCCCGGGCGACGTGCCCGTCGATGGGCGCGCGCTCGCCGCCCACCCATGCGGTCTCCGCGGACCCGAGGACGGCGTCGACGGCCGCCCGCTCCTCCTCCGTCGGCGTCGCGGCGAGCAGGTGCAGGTCCACCTCAGGCCTCCACCGGCTGCTCGAGCCGCTCGATCCGGACGGCGGTCGCCTTGAACTCGGAGGTTCCGGACTTCGGGTCCCAGGCGTCCACGGTGAGCAGGTTCGTCTGCGCCTCGTCGGGGAAGTGCAGCGTCATGAACGTCAGCCCCGGGCGAAGGCCCGGGTCCAGGTGGACCGGGACCTCGACGGAGCCGCGCCGCGAGGTCACGCGCACGCGCTCCCCCTCGGCCACGCCGAGGCTCGCGGCGTCCTCCGGCGACACGTCGATCGTCTCGCCCCGGCGGAGCGGGCTCGAGAACCGGGCGGTCTGCACCCCCGTGTTGAAGTCGGTGAGGCGGCGGCCCGTCGTCAGTCGGATCGGGAAGTCGTCGGTGAGCTCGTCCACCGGCGGCTCCCACTCGACCACGCTGAACGGCGCGAGGGTGCCCTGCTCGGGCGGGTCGAGCCACAGCCGGCCGTGCAGGAACAGCGTGCCTGGGTGATCCTCGTCCGGGCACGGCCACTGGATCCCGCCGAGCTCCTCGAGCCGCCGGTACGACATGCCCTGGTGCATCGGCGAGAGCGACCGGAGCTCGTCCCACGCCGACTCGGCCGTCACCTCGCCCCAGTCGAAACCCAGGTGCTTCGCGAGCTGCGCGATGATCCACATGTCGTCGCGCGCGTTGCCCGGCGGGTCGAGGGCCTTGCGGACCCGCTGGACGCGGCGCTCGCTGTTCGTCACCGTGCCCTCGGACTCGATCGCCGAGACCGAGGCGGGCAGCAGGACGTCGGCCATCTCGGCCGTCTTCGTCATGAAGATGTCCTGGACGATCAGGCAGTCGAGACCCTCGAGCAGCGTCCGGGCGCGGTGGGTGTCCGCCTCCGAGCTGGCCGGATTCTCGCCGATCACGTAGACGGCCCGCAGCTCGCCGCGCTCCATCGCGTCGAACATCTGCGAGAGGTGCCAGCCGCGCTTCGGCGCGATCGGCACGCCCCACGCGGCCTCGAACCGTGCGCGGGCCTCCGCGTCGCTCTCGATGTCCTGGAACCCCGGCAGCTTGTTCGGGATCGCGCCCATGTCGCCGCCACCCTGCACGTTGTTCTGCCCTCGGAGCGGCGACAGGCCGCTGCCGTAGCGCCCGATGTGCCCGGTGAGGAGCGCGAGGTTGATGAGCGCGAGGACGTTGTCGACGGCGTTGTGGTGCTCGGTGATGCCGAGGGTCCAGCACAGCACCGCCCGGTCGGCCTTCGCGTAGGCATGGGCGAGCTCGCGGATCGCGTCCGCGGGAACGCCCGTCACCCGCTCGCCCCGCTCGAGCGTCCAGGGCTCGATCGACGCCCGGTACTCGTCGAACCCGGTCGTGGCGTGCTCGATGAACGTGGTGTTGTGCAGCCCCTGCGCGACGATCTCACGTGCGACGGTGTTCGCCAGGGCGATGTCCGCCCCGACGTCCAGCCCGAGCCACAGGTCGGCCCACTCGGCCGAGGTCGTCCGACGCGGGTCGACGGTCATCAGGCGGGCTCCCCGGTGGAGCGCCTTCAGGACGTGGTGGAAGAAGATCGGATGCGCTTCGCGCGCGTTCGACCCCCACAGCAGGACGAGGTCGGTCTCCTCGACCTCCCGGTATGAGGTTGTGCCGCCACCCGCTCCGAACACCGTGGCCAGACCGACCACGCTGGGAGCGTGTCAGGTGCGGTTGCAGCTATCGACGTTGCTGCTGCCCAGGACCTGTCGCATGAACTTCTGCGCGAGGAAGTTCATCTCGTTCGTGGCCTTGGAGCAGCTGAACAGGCCGACCCCGTTGCCGCCGTTCCGCTCGGTCGCGGCGCGCAGCCCGGCGGCGGCCCGGTGGAGGGCCTCGTCCCAGGTCGCCACGCGCAGCGCGCCGTCGGTGCGGACCATCGGCTCCGTGAGCCGGGTGAGCCCGTTCGGCATCGACGCTCGCTCCTTCCTCCGACGTCCGTGGCACGATTGTATGGCGCCGCGGCGCCGAAGCGGATCCCGTCAGGTCGCGACGCGGTCGGGGTGCGTGTAGACGTTGAACCGGCCGTCGCGCACGAACCCGACGAGCGTCATGCCGAGGTGCCCGGCGGCCTCGACCGCAAGGCTCGATGGCGCGCTGACGGCGCTCACGATCGGGACGCCTGCGCGGCCGGCCTTCTGGACGATCTCGAACGACAGACGGCCCGAGACCTGGAGCACGCGGTCGGCGAGCGGCAACCTGCCGACGAGCACCTCCTCCCCGATCACCTTGTCGACGGCGTTGTGGCGGCCGACGTCCTCCCGCACGGTGAGCAGCGTGCCGTCGGGCGCGAACAGCCCGGCCGCGTGGAGGCCGCCGGTCCGGTCGAAGACCTTCTGCGCCGTCCGCAGACCGTGCGGCAGGTCCGACAGCACCTCGGCCTTCACGACGGGGCCGGCGGCTACGCGCGCGCACCGGACCTCGACCTGCTCGAGCGTCGCCTTCCCGCAGATCCCGCAGGACGAGTTGGCGAAGAAATGACGTCGGAGCACGTCTGGGTCGAACTCGCGGGCCAGGTTCACCGTCACGACGTTGTAGTGCTGCTGCTCGGCGGGCAGATCCTCGCAGTAGCTCACCTTGCGGATCTCGTCGCGGCCGTCGATCAGGCCCTCCGTGAACAGGAACCCCGCGGCGAGCTCGAAGTCGTTGCCCGGCGTACGCATCGTCACCGCGACCGAGGCCGGCGGACCGCCCGGGCCCTCGACGCGGATCTCCATCGGCTCCTCGGTGGCCAGATCGTCGGGGCGCTCGGACCGGCCGCCCGGGCCGACGGCCACCATCCGTCGTCGGGTCACGTTGCGTCGGAGGCGATCGGGGCCGGGCGGCATGCACCCGAGGGTACGGGCTGGGGCGCCTCCGGTCCAGCGCGGCGGGGACGCGAGCCCATGACCTGCAGTCACGGGACGCCGCGGCGGCCCGCTATCCTTCGGGCGAACCTGTTGAACGGCCGGTCAAGCGGAGGTCGAGATGAAGAGCGGACTCGAGATCGCCCAGGAGGCCACCCTCCTTCCCATCACGGAGGTCGCCGCCCGCGCCGGCTTCGTCGAGGACGAGGTCGAGCCGTACGGCCGGTACCGCGCGAAGATCGCACTCTCCGCATACGACCGACTCGCCGACCGACCCGACGGCAAGCTGATCGTCACGACCGCGATCACGCCGACGAAGGCGGGCGAGGGCAAGACGACGACCTCGGTGTCCCTGACACAGGGCCTCGGCAAGCTCGGGAAGAACGTCGTGCTGGCGCTGCGGGAGCCCTCGATGGGTCCGGTGTTCGGGATCAAGGGCGGCGGGACCGGCGGCGGCTACGTCCAGGTCGTTCCGATGGAGGACATCAACCTCCACTTCAACGGCGACTTCCATGCCGTCACCGAGGCGCACAACATGCTGGCCTCGGCGATGGACGCGTCGATCTACTTCGGCAACCCGCTCGGGATCGACCCGACGTCGATCACGTGGCCTCGCGCGATGGACGTCAACGCCCGCGAGCTCCGCTACAGCGTGATCGGCCTGGGCGGGAAGATGCACGGCGTCCCACGCGAGAACCAGTTCGTCATCACCGCGGCCTCCGAGATCATGGCGATCCTCGCGCTCGCCGAGGACGTCCACGACCTCCGTCGGCGCCTGGGCAGCGTCGTGATCGCGAGCACGTACGACGGCGAGCCCGTCACCGCCGAGCAGCTGAAGGTCGCCGGCGCGATGACGGTGATCATGAAGGACGCGCTCAAGCCGAACCTCGTCCAGACGCTCGAGGGACAGCCCGTGATGATCCACGCGGGGCCCTTCGGGAACATCGCGCACGCGAACAGCTCGATCATCCAGGACCGGATCGCGCTCAAGCTCGGCGACTACGTGGTCACCGAGGGCGGGTTCGCGTCGGACCTGGGCTTCCAGAAGTTCTGCGACATCGTGTGCCGGCTCGGCGGGTTCGTCCCGAGCGCGGCGGTGCTCGTCACCACCGTTCGGGCGATGAAGTACCACGGCGGGGTGCCGTTCGAGGAGCTGGACACCGAGAACCTCGATGCGATCCGGCTCGGAGCCGAGAACCTCGGCGCCCACATCGAGATCGTGAGGGCCTACGGGCTGCCCTGCGTGGTCGCGATCAACCGGTTCCCGTCCGACACCGACGAGGACATCGCGCTCGTCGGGGAGCTCGCGGGGGAGGTCGGCGCGGAGACGACCGTCGTCAACGAGGGGTTCCTGAAAGGCGGGGACGGCGCGATCGACCTGGCCGAGGCCGTCGTCGCGGCGACGGACAAGCCGAACGGTTTCCAGCTGCTCACGCCCGAGGGGACACCGATCAAGCAGCAGGTCGAGGCGATCGCGACGCGTCTGTACGGGGCCGACGGCGTCGACTACCTCCCGCAGGCCGAGAAGGACATCGCACGCATGGACGCGCTCGGCTTCGGCACCTACCCGGTGTGCATGGCCAAGACCCACCTGTCGCTCACGCACGAGCCGACGTGGGTGAACCGTCCGCGCGGCTGGCGCCTCCCGATCCGCGGCGTGGTCCCGAGCGCCGGCGCGGGCTTCGTCGTGGCGCTGTGCGGCGACATGCAGCGGATGCCGGGACTCGGTCGGGTGCCCGCGTTCACGAAGATCGACATCGACGAGCGGGGCCGGACCGTCGGCCTCTTCTGAGCGCCGGGTACCGAGGGCCGATCCCGCCGGGCTAGGACGCCTCGGCCCGGCCGGTCAGGAGGGTGGGGCCCTCCACGAGGATCCACACGGCCCGCGTGACGGCCTCGCTCCGTTCGAAGTCGAAGATGCCCGGGCCGTCGGGCGCGGCCTCCCAGACCGAGCCGCACGCGGCGCAGACCCACATCGACTGCGGCTGGGTGTCCTCGCCCCTCGGCGGGGCGCACGTGTGCACGTACTCCACGACCCCTCCCCGAATCACACGCGTGTGATTCCGGGAGGAGCATAGCAGCCGATCGTCCGCCCGCGGGGATGGGCCCGTGGAGGCGCTCAGGCTCGCGGCCGCAGCTTCTGAGGGTCGTACACGGAGAGCTCGGTCACGGTCGCCCGGACCGTGCCGTCGCCCACGGTCACCTCGACCCGCGTCCCGTCGGCCGCGTGCGGCGTCTCGAGGACGGCGAGCCCGATCACGCCGAACCGCGGACTGTCGGCGGGGCTCGTGAGCGTCCCGACCGGCTGCCCGTCCCTGGTGACCGCGGCACCGTACTCGGGCACGTCCGAACCCTCGAGCCGCAGCGTCTTGAAGCGCCTGGGCGGATCGGCGGCGACCGCCGGCAGGGCGTCGGCGCCGAGGAACCCCGCGTCGAGCTTCACGAGACGGTCGAACGACAGGTCGTACGGCGTCCCCGCTCCCGGCTCGTAGTCCACGCCGATCACGACCATGCCCGACTCGATCCGCGCGATCTCGACGCCGTGGGTACCGAAGATCCGCGCGCCGGCGCCCTGGATCGCCCGCCACAGCTCGACGGCCGGGTCGGGATCGGCGATCAGCTCGAACCCGAGCTCCCCGGAGAACCCCGTGCGCATCACCCAGGCCGGCACGCCGGCCACCCGCACGCGCTCCGGCCAGAACGAGAAGTACCGCAGCTCCGACAGGTCCGCCTCCGTCAGGCCCTGAAGCAGCTCGCGCGAGCGCGGTCCCTGGACCGACAGCAGCGGCATCTGCCGGGTCCGGTCCTCGAACCGGACGTCGAGGCCCTCGAACGCGCTCCCCCACCACTCCTCGTAGCCGGGCGTGTTCGTCATCACCCAGCAGTGGTCGTCCGCGATCCGGTAGACGGTGCCATCGTCCACCATGGCGCCGCGCTCGTTCACGAACGCGCCGTACCGGACGCGACCCGGCTCGAGCGAGCGGAGGTCGTTCGTGAAGACCCGCTGCGCGGCCTCGAGGGCGTCCGGTCCGGACAGGTCCCACTTGACCAGCGGGTACACGTCCCACATCCCGACGTCCGTGCGGATCGCCTCGTACTCGGCGGCGACGTCGCCGAGCGTCGCCGTCCACATCCATCCATCGAAGTCCTCGAACTCCGCCCCCTGCCCGGCCTGCAGGTCGTACCAGACCGACCTGACCGGCTCGTCGGCCATCTCGTCCCCCCTTCGGTTTCGCGATCAGCTACGCGGACGGGTCTTCTGCGTGTCGTACAGCGGCAGGACGTCGACCGTCGCGGTCGCGGTCCCCTCGCCGAGCGCGACCTCGAGATCGATCCCTGTCGCCGACAGGTCGGTGCGCACGACGGCCATCCCGATCTTGCCGAACCGGGGGCTGTCGGTCGGGCTGGTCAGGACGCCGACCTCCTCGCCGTCCTTCGTGACGGTCGCGCCGTACTCGGGCAGCTCGTCGGCCTCGTACCGCAGCGTCACGAACCGGTTCGGCGGCGACGCCGCGATCTCCCTGAGGCGCTCCCTGCCCACGAACTCGACCGGCGCGTCGAGCGCGACCAGCCGCTCGAGGTTGAAGTCGTACGGGGAGCGCTGGTGGGCCTCGTAGTCGTAGTCGGTCACGATGAGGCCGGCCTCGATCCGCAGGATCTCGATCGCCTCGACCCCGAACGGGGTGACGCCGGCGCTCACCACAACGTTCCACAGCGCCGCCGCGTCGGCGGGGTCCGTGAGGAACAGCTCGAACCCGAGCTCGCCGCCGTACGCCGTCCTGGACACGTACACGGGCACCCCGCCGACCTGCACGGGTTCCGGGATGAAGCGGAAGTACCGCAGCGCCTCGCGGGACAGGTCGGCGTCGGTGAGCGACTGGACGACCTCGCGCGAGCGCGGCCCGATCACACCGAGGTGCGGCATCTTCGGCGCGATCCACTCGACCTCGACGTCGAAGCCCTCGAGCATGTCGCGGAAGTAGTCCTGGTGGTCCTTCCCGTTCGTCATCACCCAGCAGTGGTCGGGCCGGCCGGTGTTGTAGACGGTCCCGTCGTCGACCATCAGACCGTCGCGGTCGAGGAATGCGCCGTAGCGGACCTGTCCCACCTCCAGGCTCGTCGCGTCGTTCGAGAAGATGTGCTGCGCCGCCCGCCTCGCGTCCGGACCGCGGAAGTCCCACTTGTTCAGCGGCGAGACGTCCCACACGGCCACGTCCTCACGCGCAGCCTCGTATTCCTTCCGAACGTCGCCGAAGCCCTCGAGCCACAGCCACCCGCCGTCGGCGACGTGGGACCCGCCCTGCGCCGCGGTGATCTCGTGGAAGGCCGTCCTGATCGCGTCTTCGTCCGCCATCGCGTGCTCCCCCGTCCCGTCCGTCGTCGACGGGGGTAATCCAAGCACGGCATTGACTCGCCGTTCAATCCCGCAGGTGGGCCGAGCGAGCCCGCCGGCGCTCCGACGTGGGCATTTGACACGCTCCGGCAGGATGGAGGACCCGATATGGATGAAGGGGGGAGCGCCGTGGATCTCGGCGTCGTGCTCCTGTCGGGCATCGGCATCGTCGTCCTACTCGTCCGCCGCGCGGTCGGTCCGAGGCGCCTGCTCGGGGCGCTCCTGATGGTCGTCGTGCTCGCCGCACCGGCCTCCGCGCTCGGCCGGGCGGAACGAACAGCGCTCCGCGCCGTCAACGGCGCCCGCGTGGCGCACGGGCTCGATCCGCTGCGCGCCACCCAGCGCCTGTCGCGGTACGCGGAGCGTCACGCCCGCCGGATGGCCCGGGCGGGCGAGGTCTTCCACTCCGACCTGTCCTTCCCGAAGCCGCCCGGCTGGCGATGCGCGGGTGAGAACGTCGGGATGGGCCGCTCGATCCGCTCGGTGCACCGGCGTTTCATGCGGAGCCCGAGCCACCGAGGCAACATCCTGGACGGACGCTTCGAGCGCATCGGGCTCGGGATCGTCCGAGCCCGCGGCGTCATCTGGGAGACGCAGGTGTTCGTCGGCTGAGTCACGGCCGGCTCGGCACCGCCGTCTCACCGCCGAGGATGGCGGAACACCTCGTCCTCCGTGACCACGGCATCGACCGACTCGTCGGCGGGCCCGCGCGGCACGGGCGGAACCACCTGCAGCGCGAACCCGATCGCCACCCGGAACGCGTCCTCGCGCGTGCGCCGGAAGAAGCGGTCGTAGAAGCCGCCCCCGTACCCGACCCGGAACCCCGCCCCGTCGAACGCGACGCCGGGGGTGACGACGACGTCGATCTCGGCCGACTCCAGCTCCTGCCCCGCCGTGGGCTCGAGCGCACCGAACGCCGCCCGGGCGACGGGATCGCCGAGGCGGAACGCCACGGGCGTGATCTCCCCCTCCCGGATCCGCGGGAGCGCGAGCCGGACGCCCCGGTCGGCGAGCGCCTCCAGGAGCGGACCCGTGTCGACCTCGGACCCGAACGAGGAGAACGCCATCACCGTCCGGGCGCGCCGCAGCTCGGGCAGGGCGAGGAGACGGTCCGCGATCCGGCGGCTCCGCTCCGCGCGCTCGGCCGCCGGGAGCGCGTCACGCCGCGCCAGGACCTCGCGCCGCAGTGCGCGCTTCGCGCGCTTCAACCGGTGCGACGGGATCACGCCCGGCCTCGCATGTGCGGGAAGACCTCGCGCGCGATCATCTCGACGCGGTCGGGCGGACCGGCCGGGACCAGCACGGCCCAGGTCGCGCCCGCCGTCTCGAGGCCCTGGAGCCACCGGATCAGCGAGTCCGCGCTCCCGGCCCACACGTTCGTCTCGAGCATGTTCCGCCGGAACCGCTCCTCGAGCATCGCCCCAGCCTCGTCCTCGTCGCGTCCCACGACCACGATGCCGGCCCACGTGGCCGCGACGGAGCGTCCGATCTCCTCCGCGGAGCGACGGAGGAGGTCGGCCTTGCGCGCGAACTCGGGGGTCGACATCCCCCAGCCGTTCCAGGCGTCGGCCTCGGCCGCCGCGAGGCGCACCACGGCGTCGGCGAAGCCGCCGATCCACACCGGGGGTCCGCCGGGATCCCGCGGCCGCGGCAGGAGCGGTCCCGCGGCGGGCGGCACCCACGCGCCCCCCGGCCACGGCCGGCCGGCGAGGAGCGATCTCACCGCGCGCACGGTCTCGACGACGTGCGGGCGACGCTCGTCCTTCTCCAGGTAGGGCAGGCCGAACGCGTCGTGCTCAGGCCGGTCGATCGGGTCGCCCGTGCCGATGCCGAGGATCATCCGGCCGCCGCTCACGTCGTCGAGCGTCGCCGCGAGCTTCGCGAGCAGGCCGGCCGGCCGCAGCGACGCCCGCGCGACGAGCGTGCCGATCGCGACGCGCTCCGTCGCAGCCGCGACGGCCGCGAGCGTGGAGAACGCCTCGAGCGACGGCCGATCCGCCGCGGCGCCCGGCGGGAAGAGATGGTCGAACGCGAACACGCCGTCGTACCCGAGCTCCTCGGCTCGGCGCGCGAAGGAGAGGACCCGCGTCGGATCGCCCGAGAACAGCGGCAGCATCAGGCCGACCCGCAACGGCCGTCCCTCGAGCCGCCCGCGCCCGCGATCCCTCACGGTCGGCGGCCCAGCTCCTCCAGGGCGAGCGCCGCCGCCCCGACGGCGCCGGCGTCGGGGCCGAGCTGCGCCGCCACGATCGGCACCGTGGGTCGCCAGGCCGGCCCCTCGACCGTGTCGCGGAACGCGACCCGGGCGGGCTCGAGCAGCAGGTCGCCGGCCGCGATCGCCCCGCCGCCCACGACGACGACCTCGGGGTCCAGGACGTTCACGAGCCCCGCGATCCCGATCCCGAGACGGGTCCCCGCGACGCCGAGGATCTCGACCGCCGTCGGGTCGCCCTCGAGCGCGGCGCGCGTCACGTTCGCCCCAGTCACGGCCTCGGGATCGCCGGCCGCCAGGCGCGCGAGCACGGAGCCGGGATCGTCCCGCGCCGCCTCGCGCCCGAGGCGACCGATCGCGCTGCCCGAGGCGACCGTCTCCCAGCATCCGTGGTTCCCGCAGCCGCAGACCGGGCCGAGCGGCTCGACGACGATGTGACCGATCTCGGCCGCGAAGCCGTGGGCGCCGCGGAACAACCGCCCGTCGGCGATGATCCCCCCGCCGATGCCGGTCCCCACCGTCACGAGCAGGAGGTGCCGGTACCCGCGGCCGGCCCCGAAGCGGAACTCCGCGTACGCCGCCACGTTCGCATCGTTGTCGAGCTGGCACGGCACGCCGATCGCCGAGCCCATGCGCTCGGCGATCGGGAGGTCCCGCCAGGCCAGGTTCGGCGCGTATCGCAGGACCCCGTGCGCGACGTCCACGATCCCTGCTGCCCCGACGCCGACCGCGACGACCTCCCCGGTCATGAGCCCGCCCGCGGCCTCGACCATCCGCGCCATCGTGGCCTCCTCGTCGTCCGCGGGGGTCGCGGCCTCGTTCCGGTCGAGGATGCCGCCGTCGCGCGCCGTCCGGACGGCGAGGATCTTCGAGCCGCCCACGTCGACGCCGATCGCCTCCCCTGGGTCGCTCATCACGCTCAGAACCGGAGCAGCGCCCCGATGCCGCCGAGGTCCGCGAGTCCCTCGTCCCCGGCGATCGTCTCGACGCGACAGCCCTGTCCGTACGCCGTCGCGACCGCGAGCTCGACCACGTCGGGGGTCTCGCGCATCCGGCCTCCGCACGTGGGGCACGGCTCCCGGGCGTCGTCGGACAGACGGCCGCACGCCTCGCATCGCGCGCCCGGCTCCCGCAGGTCGAGGCGGACGGCCAGCGTTCCGATCCGCCCCTCGGAGAGCGCCGAGAGCGTGGGACGCAGGCCCGTCACCGCGGCGCCCGTGCCCTCCGCGGCGCCCTCGGCAAGCCGTCGTACCGTCGAGCGCTCGGCCTCGCGCTCCATCTCCTCCTCGAGCTGGAGCGTGCGTGTGCGCACCTCGAGCGTCGACGCCGTGATCGGCAGCGCGATCCGGGCGCGGACGCGCTGCCGCAGATACTCGTGGAGGTCGGCCTCGAGCTCCCGATGGGCCTCGCCGGGCCCCGCGAGCACGAGGTTCTCGAACCCGCGCGCCTTCCACAGGCGGAACAGGGCGTCGGCAACGTGCCTCAGGTGCTGCCGGCGATGATCGTCCACGTGGCGCTGCATCCGCATCTGCGAGCGGCCTCCCTGGTCGTGGCGGCCGGGGACCTCGTCCCACACGTCCCGGACCTCCTCGACCCGGCCGAGCTGGAGCAGGAAGATGCGCGCCTTCTCGTAGTCCGCCAGCGCCGTGCAGGTCGTGCCGTGGGTCTCGAGCATCACCTCGAGCATGCGGAGCTCGGCCCTCGGCCCGACGAACGCACGATCGTGGACCGGGCGCGGCAGCGTCACCGTCTCCCACAGCCCGGCCGCCGAGACCGAGAACATCGCGACGCCGCGCGTGTCGCCGCGGTCGAGCTCCTCGCGGACGAAGGCCGACATCCGTTCGAGATCGCCCTCCACGGAGCGCGCCGCGGCCGGACCGAGCTCGGCCGCCTGGGCTCGGGCCGCCCGCAGGAGCTCGCCGAGCCGCACCTCGTAGTCCGCGCGACGTGGGTACCGGCGCCCGTCGACCGTCAGGTACAGGCTCGTGACCGCGGCGTCGTCCGGATCCCAATCGGCCAACCCGCGGAGCAGGTCCCGGTCCAGATGGGTCACGAGATCTCGATCCGCTGCAGCGATCCGCCCGCCGTCTCGCCCTCGAAGTCGCTCGCGCGCGCATCGATCACCGCCTTCGCGGCGAGCAGGAACTCCTGGGCCGCCTTCAGCAGGTGCTCGAGCACGTCCGGCGCCGCCCCCTGCATCGTGGACAACGCCAGCCCGATCGGACAGAACGCCACGTTGCAGACGTGCTCGCGCGGCCCGGACGCGGAGGCCTCCTCGCGAGGGGGCTCGGACCCGGGCTCCGTCTTGCGCGGACCGCTCGTCCGGCCCGCGGTCTTCGTCTCGTCCATCACGCCCTCCCGGATTGCTGAGAGCCCGCCTCGGGCTCTCGCGCGAACGAGATCTCCAGGTGATCCCCCGCGAAGCTCGCGCCCCGCACCTCCAGGCGCTGCAGGGTCGCGGGCAGGATGAGGCTGCGCTTGTACGTGCCGACCCGCACGAACAGCTCGTCGCCGCGCCGGTGGACATCCATGTCGTCGCGCGACACGAACGGCAACCGCATCGACAGCACGTACCCGCCGGCGCGTCGACGGACCCGGATCGGGTCGTCCCGGTAGAAGATCGAGGTCGCGTCGCGGTCCCCGTAGACCTCGCGCCCCATGTCGTCGAGCAGATCGAGCCCCACCATCTCGCGGTCGAACAGCCGAGCGGTCAGGATCGGGACGGGCCCGAAGGACTCTCGAACCGTCCGGAGGTGTTCGGCCTGGATGTCCTTCCACGTGCGGAAGTACGGGTCCGTGACGTCGTCGGGGATGATGCGGTTCACGACGACCGCGTCCACCCGATAGCTGAACAGGCCGAGGTACGTGTACGTCCGTCGGGCCTCCGCCACCACCATCTTCTCCAGGTTCACGACCAGCCGGACCGACGACACCTTGTCGTCCGTCAGGATCTGTCGGACCGCGTCAAGGTTACGGTGCAGCCGTTCGAAGGCGGCGAAGAACCGGTCCCCGGCGATCGGCATCGTCGTCATCCGCGTGACGACGGGGCGCACGCCCTTCACCACGCGGCGTTGGATCGGGAAGATCCGCTCGATGTACCAGGACAGGACCTCGGGTAGCGAGAGCAATCGCAGCGTCTCGGCGGTCGGCGCGCAGTCGAGCACGAGCAGGTCCCAACGGCCCTCCTCGACGTGCGTCTTCACGTCGATCAGCGAGAAGACCTCGTCCAGGCCCGGGATCACCGAGAGCTCCTCGGCCTGGATCGTCTCGACCCCGGCCCAGTTCATGAGCTGGATCATGTACTCCTGGATCTCGCGCCAGTTCGCCTCCAGGCGCGACTGCGCGTCGATCTGCTCCGCCCACAGGTTCGGCGCGACCGGTGTCGGACGGTCTCCGATCTCCCGGTCGAAGGAGTCGCCGAGCGAGTGCGCCGGGTCGGTGCTCATGACCAGCGTCCGGTGGCCGGCCCGCGCGGCGCTCACCGCGGTGGCAGCGGCGACCGTCGTCTTGCCGACGCCGCCCTTCCCGGTGAACAGCAGCACCCGCATCCGGGCCTAGCCTACCCGTCCCGCCGCGAGCGTCGCGGCCCGGGCTTCAGCCGAGCTCCACGCGCCGCTTGAGCCCCTCGAGCGCGTTGTCGATCACGCGCTTCGCGCCCTGCGTGCGCACGAACCCGGGCAGCAGCACGCCGAGCTCGACGGCGAGGCGGTACGTCACCGTCGTCCGGCCGTCGACCTCGTCGAGCAGGTACTCGCCGGTGATGTTCGTGACCGACCCCCGGGCCTCGGTGGAGACCCACGACATGCCCGCGTCGGCCGGAGCGTACCGGTACGCGAGCGTGTACTCGGCGCGGCCGAGCACCGGCACGTCGATCTCGAAGGCGACCTTCCTCGCGAGCCCGCCCTCGCCGCGCTCGACCACACGGGCGCTCTTGACGTCCGCCCACTCGGGGTAGGCCTCGTAGTCGGTCAGGACGTCCATCACCTCCGCGGCGGACGCGTCGATGACGATCGAGCCCTCGGTCTGCTCAGCCATCGCTCCGATGCTACCCGGAGCGGAGCGCCGGCAAGGACAGCACGGTCGCCATCAGCACCGACAGGACCACGAGCACGACCGATGCCCAGAGCAGGGCGCGCGAGGAGACCAGCGGGTCCAGGCGCGAGGCGACCCGCCGGGCGTCGATCGCCGAGACGACGTAGAGGGCGACGGCGGACAGCGCGTACAGCGCGAGCAGGGCGCCCGCCGTCCCGATCCCAGTCGAGCGCGTCGCGACGAGCACGAGGACGGTGCCGAACGTCCACGCGAACAGCACCATCCTGGCCAGCCCGTCCAGGCGGTACCCGGCCTTCCAGTGGCCGAGCCCCGGGAGCAGGAGCGACCACCGGAACGCGGCCGACGGGTCGATCTCGACGCGTCGTTCGGGCTCGGCGAACAGCTGGGCGAACGGGGTGCCACAGACCTCGCACCGGTCGAGCGCGATCGCGTTCTCGTGCTCGCATGCCGGGCACACCCACGTCGGCTCGGTCCGTTCGCCTTGGGGGGTCGGTGGGCCCCGCACGGGCGCGGGCGCCGGCTCGGGCGCGGACGGCGGCTCGAGGCGCCGCAGGCACTGGCCGCACCACTCGGCGTCGAGCGCGACGAGCGCCCCGCAGCTCGGGCAGCGGCGTTCGCTCTGGCTCACGACCACGGAGCGTACCCCGCTCGCGAGCCCGCGCAGGCGAGCTCGGGGGGGCGGGGGTCAGCGGGCGGCCTCCCGCAGCCAGCCGGCGAGCTCCGCCGCCGCGCGCGGCCAGGTGTACCGGCGCTCGACGCGCGCCCGGCCGGCCCCGCCCATCGCGTCGGCACGGGCGGGGTCGGCGAGCAGGTCGCCGACGGCGGACGCCACCTCCTCGATCCGCGTCCCATCCACGAGGATGCCGGTCTCACCGTCGACGAGCGCCTCGCGGGCCCCGCCGGAGTCGCCCACCACGACCGGCCGCCCGCACGCCGCGGCCTCGATGAACACGTTGCCCCAGCCCTCCACCTCGAACCCGGCCAGGCGGTTCCGGCACGGCATCGCGAACACGTCGCCGAGCCGGTAGTAGCGCGGCAGATCCTCCTCGGAGACCTGGCCGGTGAACACGACCGAGTCGGGGGCTGCGACCTCGGCCGCCATCGCCTCGAGGCGGCGGCGGTCGGGGCCGTCCCCCACGACGACGAGGGTCGCGCCGGGCACGCGGCGGCGGACCGACGCGAGCCCGCGGATCAGGACGTCCTGGCCCTTGCGCGCCACGAGGCGGCTCACGCACACGACGACGGGCCGGTCGCCGAGGGCGTGGCGCTCGCGGAGATCCGCGACCGTGAGATCCGGTCGGAAGGCCTCCGTGTCGGCGCCCGGGTACATGACGGAGACCGGGACGCGGGCGGGTACCGCCGTGCGGACGACGCGCGCGATGAACTCGCTGCACATCACCGGGACCCGGGACGCGAGCGCCGTCGCCCGCCGCATCATCGCGTGCGCCCCGGGCGCGATCGAGAGCCAGTACTCGAACCCGTGCGCGGCCGACAGATAGGGGACCCCTCGCCGCGCGAGCCCCGGCCCGAGCACCCCGAGGGGGTACGTGGCGCCGAAGAGGACGACCTCCGCCTCGCACGAACGGGCTGCCTCCGCCACGCGGGCGGCGACCTCGGGGGTGGGCCACAGGAAGCGCTCGGGCTGGCGCAGGACGCGATACGGCGCCCCGCGGTCGAACGCCGGAGCCCCGTCCCAGGCCGGACAGAGCACCGTCACACGGTCGGACGGGAGCTGCCGGACGAGCGCCTCGAGCGTTCGCTGGATGCCGCCCACGCGCGGCGGGAAGTCGTTCGTGACCAGCAGGGTCCGCGGAACGTCCACGGGCGCCTATCCTCGCAGACGTGGGATCCGACGGGCTGGAGCGCGAGATCCACGCCTTGGACGAGGGGCGGGCGTGCCTGTCCCTGATCGCGTTCCGCACGGTCGAGGTGGCAGGCACCGACGCCGGGGCCTGGCTCCAGGACCTCGTGACGGCCGACGTCCTGGCCCTCGAGCCCGGAGGGGCCGTGCGGTCGCTGCTGCTCGGGCCGACGGGGCGGATCCGCGCCGACCTCCACGCGCTCCGCGAGCCCGGGCGCTTCCTCCTGCTCCAGGCGCTCGATCAGCCCACGCCGGTCGACGGGCTGCTCGCGCCGTACGTCCTGTCGAGCGACGTGACCCTGCGCGAGCGGCCGAACCCGGACCTCGTCGCCGTGCCACGCATCGGCGGCTGGGCGTTCCGGCCCTCCGGCGCGGACGGGCTCGAGCCCGTGAGCCCCGACGCGCTCGAGGCCTGGCGGATCCGCCACGGCGTCGCCCGCTTCCCCGTCGACCTGGACGAGGACTCCCTGCCGGCGGAGGCCGGGCTGGACGACGGGATCGTGATCGATCGCACCAAGGGCTGCTACCTGGGCCAGGAGTCCGTGGCCAAGGTCCGCAACCTCGGGCACCCGGCGCGGGTCGTCCTCGGGCTCCGGGCTGAGGGACCGGTGCGTCCGGGAGATCCGGTCCTCGCGGAGGGAGCCGAGGTCGGCGTGGTGACCAGCGTCGAGCCCGCCGGCGGCCGGGGAGGCGCGATCGCGCGGGTCCGCTGGGCGGCTCGGGACGCCGAGCTGCGCGCCGCCGGGGGCGCGGCCCTCCGTCGCTGAGGCACGCCGCCGGCCGGCCCGTTACTCCAAGCGCCCCGACATTTCAAGACTTCACTTGTCATCGGCAGGGTGCGACGATCGATGGCGCCCGCCCGGCCGCCAGGAAGGCCGCGACCGGCTGGCACCGTGTTCGGCACGAGGCAGGAGCGACTGCGTGAACAAGGAACGTGTCAGCGGGATCGACGTGAAAGCCCTCCCCACCAACCCCTCCCCTCCGGACATGTGGCAGGACCAGGCCGCGTGCTACGGCATCGACCCCGACGTCTTCTTCCCCACCTCCGAGGAGGAGGCCGGTCCGGCCCTCGCGTACTGCAACGCCTGCAGGAGCCGCGAGACGTGCCTGGCCTGGGCGCTCAAGAACGGTGAGCGCTACGGCGTCTGGGGCGGGCTCACCGAGCAGCAACGGCGGCGGCTCGTCCGCTTCGTCGCCTGACCCCCGGTTGGTCAGCCCCGACGCGGGCCCCCATACTGGCGGGGCCATGAGTCAGGCCGCCGTCCGCTCGACCGCGCCGCTGCGCATCAGCTTCGTCGGCGGGGGCACCGACTTCCCGCACTACTTCGAGCGGCACGGTGGGGCCGTCCTGTCGGCCACGATCGACCGGCACGCCCACGTGGCGCTGGCTCCGCGCCCCGACCGCGAGGTGCGGATCCGATCGGACCTCGGCCACCTGGTCGAGTACCACCTGGACGACCGCCCCGCCTACGACGGCGTGATGGACCTGGCGAAGGCCGCGATCGAGCGGATGGGCGTCGACCGGGGGCTCGAGATGCACGTTCGCTCGGACGCGCCGCCCGGGAGCGGCCTCGGCGGCTCCTCCGCCCTCGTGACGGCGATCGTGGGGGCGCTCGCCGCGATGGAGGACCGGACGCTCAGCCGCGACGAGGTGGTCCACCTCTCCTACGCGATCGAGCGGGAGGACCTCGGGATCGCCGGCGGGTGGCAGGACCAGTACGCGGCCGCCTTCGGCGGCTTCAACCTGCTCGAGTTCTCGGGCGACGGCGTCCGCGTCACGCCCGTGCGGTGCCGCGGCGAGGACCTCGAGAGGCTTCGGGCGCACCTGCTGCTCTGCGACACGGGCGCGGTCCGGACCGACCTCGGGCTGATCGACACCCAGATCCGCCTGTACCACGAGGGCCGCGAGGAGACGATGGTCGGCATGAAGCACCTCCACGAGATGGCCTATGAGATGCGGACCGCCATCGAGGCGGGCGACCTGGACGCGCTCGGGCCGATGCTCCGCTCGGCGTACGAGAACAAGAAGCGGATGAACCCCCACATCGCCGACGGGACGCCGATCGAGCGCCTCTTCGACGCCGCCCGCGGGGCCGGCGCCGACGGCGCGAAGATCTGCGGCGCGGGCGGCGGTGGGTACGTCCTCCTCGCGTGCCGCCCCGAGGCCCGCGGCGCCGTCGGCTCGGCGCTCGAGGCCCTCGGCGGGCGGCTCGCCGACTTCGCCTTCCACCCGGACGGCGTGCGGGCGCGGCGCGGTGACCGCGTCTGGAGGCCCACGCCGTGAGCCGGCGCTTCGTGCTCGTCGACCGCGACGGGACGATCACCGAGGAGCTCTCACCCACGTACGTGCTCGAGCCCGACCAGCTCCGCCTGATCCCCGGTGCCGCGCGGGCGCTGCGCGAGCTGCGCGAGCTCGGCCTCGGGATCGTCGTGGTGACGAACCAGTCGGCCGTCGGCCGCGGGTGGATCACGACCGAGCGGCTCGACGAGATCCACGGGCGGCTGACCCGGTTGCTCGACGCCGAGGGCGCGGCGGTCGACGGCTACTACGTCTGTCCGCACGTGCCCGATGCCGGGTGCGATTGCCGCAAGCCCGGCGTGGCGCTCGCGCTCCGAGCCGCGGCGGAGCACGGCTTCGACCCGGCCGAGGCCTTCGTGGTCGGCGACCACCGGGGGGACGTGGAGCTGGGCCGGCGGATCGGCGCCCGGACGTTGCAGGTGCGCACGGGACACGGCGCGCAGGAGATCGCGGAGGCCGAGCCCCTCGCCGACCACGTGGTCGAGGACCTGGCCGAGGCGGCCCGGATCATCCGCGACGAGGTCCTCGCGGGAGCCGGCCGGTGAACGCAGACCGCGTTCGCGCGTACCTGGAGGAGACGGCGGCGACCGCTCGCCGAACCGCCGAGGCGTGCGCCGACGACGTCGCGAACGCGGCCGAGCTCCTGGTGAACACCGTCCTCGACGGCGGCCGGATCCTGTTGTGCGGCAACGGGGGGAGCGCCGCGGACAGCCAGCACCTCGCCGCCGAGTTCGTCAGCACGCTCACGGTCGACAACCGCCGGCCGGCGATCCCGGCCCTCGCCCTCACGACCGACACGTCGATCCTGACCGCGATCGCGAACGACTTCGGGTTCGAGGGCGTGTTCGCGCGGCAGGTCGAGGCGCTCGGGCGGGAAGCCGACGTGCTGATCGGCATCTCGACCAGCGGGAACTCGGTCGATGTCGTGCGAGCGTTCGAGCAGGCGGCGGTCCAGGGTCTGCGGACGATCGCCCTCACCGGTCAGGACGGCGGAGCGCTCGCGCCGATCGCCGACGTCGCGATCCGCGTGCCGAGCCGGGACACCTCGCACATCCAGGAGGGTCACATCGCGATCGGGCAGCTCCTGGCGTTCATCGTGGAGGAGACGCTCTACCCGAGCGCCTGACGCGGGTCAGGCGGACGGCGGGCCCGAGCGGAGCAGCTCGAGCGTCGGCTCCTGCCACCCCGGTCCCTCGATGCCCGCGTCCGCCAGGTACCACGTCGCGCCCCCGGCCGCCGAGGCCGCGATCGCGTCGGGGTCGGCCCGGCCGCCGTGGACGACCTCGAACGGCTCGTCGGTCCGGCGGTGCTCCCGGACGTATGCGACCACCTCGGCCAGCTCCGACGGCTCGAGGTTCGCCGGCATCCCGGCCTCGTCGACCTTGATCGGCACGACCCCGTCGAAGCGCGCCGCTCGTCGGAACGGCGTCCGGTTCGGCCACATCCCGCCCACCCAGATCGGGATCCTCGGCCGCTGGACGGGACCGGGGTCGAACCGCATGGCGCGGACGCGGAAGTGCTCGCCCTCGAACTCGACGGGCTCCGAGGTCCACAGGGCGGTCAGGACCTCGAGGCCCTCGTCGAGCTTCGCCGCTCGGACGCGGTCGTCGGGGTCCTCGCCGAGGAGCGCGAAGTCGGCGTCGGGCGGATACCCCAACCCCACGCCGAGGATCAGCCGGCCGCCCGACAGGTGGTCGAGCGTCACGGTCTCACGCGCGAGCTTCCAGGGACGCCGCCGGGCGATCGGCGTGATGAGCGTCCCGACCCGCACCCGCTCCGTGCGTACGGCGATCGCGGCGAGCAGGACCCAGGGGTCGAACAGCGGCACCGGCACGTCGGGCATCAGCCGCATCTGGTCCCAGACGAAGAAGCCGTCCCAGCCGGCGCGGTCGGCCTCGACGCCCATCTCGACGAGCGCGTCGAGATCCCCCATGTTCGGAACGCTGACGCCGAACCGCATGCCCGCACCCTATCCCCCCGACCGCACCACGGCGACGTCACCCGACCGCCGCCGTTCGGAGCGATGTCGGACCCTGGGGTCACCATCGCGGCGTGGCGCCTCCCCCCGCGACGGCACGGCTTGACGGCCGAACAGGTGTTCGGTACGGTGCTGCTCCCACGCGGCCCGGCGGGGAGGGAACGGTGCTCGCGGAGGCGTTCCAGGCGACGCTCGAGGAGGGCGTGCCGCTCGAGGACGTGACCTTCTGCGTCGTGGACCTCGAGACGACGGGCGGCTCCCCCGCGGACGCTCGCATCACGGAGATCGGGGCCGTCACGTACCGAGGCGGCGAGCGTCTCGGCGTCTTCGAGACCCTGGTGAACCCCGGTGTCCCGATCCCGCGTTCGATCACGCACCTCACCGGGATCGAGGACCTCATGGTCCGTGACGCCCCGCCGATCGAGGAGGTCCTGCCGACGTTCGTCGAGTTCGCACGCGGGACGGTCTTCGTGGCCCACAACGCCCGCTTCGACTTCACGTTCCTGAACGTCGCCCTGCAGCGCTGGGACTTCGAGCCGCTCCCGCCGCCTCCTGTCTGCACGGCACGCCTGGCCCGGCGCGTCGTGTGGCCGGACGTGCCGAACGTGCGGCTGCGGACCCTCGCGCAGTACTTCCGGACCGCGGCCCGCCCGAACCATCGGGCCCTCGCCGACGCCCAGGCGTGTGCGGAGGTCCTGCACGGGCTCCTCGACCTGGCGAGGCGCCTCGGGATCCGCACGCTCGGAGACCTGCACCTCGCGGTGCGGGCGCGTGGGCGCCCGAACTTCGGCAAGATCCGCCTGGCCGACGACCTGCCGCGCACCCCCGGCGTCTACCTCTTCACGTCGCGAGACGGTCGCGTTCTGTACGTGGGCAAGTCGAACGACATCCGGAGCCGGGTGAGGTCGTACTTCTACGGCGACGAGCGCAAGCAGATCGAGGGCCTGCTCAGCGAGGTCGCCGGTGTCGAGGGCCGGCCCTGCGGCTCCGAGCTAGAGGCCCTCGTCCTGGAGGCCCGCCTGATCCGCCGCCACGAGCCCAAGTACAACCGGCGTGGCAAGACCTGGCGCCGGTACGCCTACCTCAAGCTCGACCCGGCGGAGGCGTTCCCACGGCTCAAGGTCGTCCGCGAGCCGGGCGGGGACGGCGCGGTCTCCCTCGGCCCGTTCGCGTCCTCGCATCACGCGCGCCTGGCGAAGGAGGCGCTCGAGGACGCGTTCCCGATCCGCCGGTGCACCCGAGCGATGGGCGCACGCACCCGCTTCTCCCCCTGCGCGCTCGCCGAGATGGGCCGCTGCCTCGCCCCGTGCGACGGTCGGGTCGGTCCCGAGCGCTACGCGGAGTCCGTCCGGTCCCTCATCTCCTCCCTCACATCACCGGGCGGGCTCCTCGCAGCCCTCGAGGGCCGCATGCGCGACCTCGCCGCCGAGCAGCGGTTCGAGGAGGCGAGCCTCGCCCGCGACCGCCTCCGCGCGCTCGCGGAAGCGCTCGCCCGGGCACGCACGGACCGCTGGCTCCTCGGCGCGTCCCGGCTGGTGCTCCGCGACGTGCGCGGCCGGACGATCACGCTCCGGCACGGCGCCCTCGACGACCCGATCGCCGGACGGACCGAGCCTCCGCGGATGCCGTGGCCGCGCGACCGCGCCGACGAGCTCGCGGTCGTTCGCGCATGGCTCGGTCGCGACCGGCTCGCGATCGTCGACTGCGACGCGCCCCCCGCCGAGCCGGTGGACGGCGGTGCACGCCTCGGCGCCCTGCTCGCCAGCCTACGGGGGGTCGACCGGCGGGAGGCCGCGGGACCCTCGGCGCGGGCGTCGTGAGGCCGCCCGATAGACTGGCCGCATCGGCGGAAGCAGGAGCAGACCCATGGAAACCGCGGTCATCCTCG
>DASTPT010000069.1:0-48852 GCA_035762085.1 Actinomycetota bacterium
TGGACGGTGGCGTCCAGACCCTGGCCGTGGAAGGCCGGCCGGGGCTCGCACGGGTCGGCGACGGCGAGGGCTCCGGCGTCCGCGGCGCCGTTCGCGAGCTCCACGCCCACGAGTGCGACGGCGCCCAGCCCGAGGGCGACGAGCACGGCGATGGCGGCGCGAGGGCTCACGGCCCGGAACGCCTCCTGAGCCCCGCGAGCGGGATCAGCGCGAGCGCCGCGAGGAGCGCGCAGAACAGGAACGACGGCCGGAACCCGCGGGTGACCGCGATCTCGATCGCCGTGACGAGGTCGTCGCGGAGCGTCCGGACCGACGCGTCCGTCCCCGCGCCGTGCTCGTCGAACGGCGTCGAGAGGTCGGGGATCTCGCCCTCCGGGGCGCCGTCGAGGGCGTCGCGGATGTCCAGCGCGAGCGGGACCTTCGTCGTCGCCGGGATCCGGCCCTCGACGATCACCGCCGTCCCGTTCAGCTTCGCGACCTCGGCCGCCTGGGTCAGGTCGCCCGCCAGGATCGGCGCGACGATCGCGAGGGCAACGACGAGCCCGACGTGGCGCATCCCGACCGCGAGCGTGGCCTTGCCCGCCACGCCCTCGTCACCCCCGAGCGCGGCGTGCGTGAGTCCCGGGACCGCGAGGCCGAGCCCGAACCCGCACAGGGCGAGCGAGGCAACCACGTACACGAGGTCGCTCGAGGGCAGCAGCGCCAGCCCGACGAGACCGGCCGCGAGGAGCGCGACACCGGCTCCGACCGCGAGCGCGCGGGGCAGCGGCGCGGCGAGCGGCCGGGCGAGCAGCGCGCCGACCGGCAGCGTGCTGACGATCGCCGCCCCCTCGATCGGGGAGTAGCCGAAGACGTCGATCACGAGCAGGACGGCCAGGAACAACGCCCCGACGAGCGAGCCCGAGACGAGCGCGAGCGCGACGTTCGCCGGCATCGTGCGGCGCAGCGGCGGCAGACGCTCCTCGAGGATCGCATGCAGGTGCCAGCCCACCGTCGCGAGGAGGGCCGCACCCGCGACCGGCGCCTGGGCGAGGAAGATCGCGCGCCAGTCGAACACCTGGGTCAGCAGGCCGCCGAGCGCCGGACCCACCGCCGCGCCGATCGTCCCCGCGGTCGTCCAGATCGCGACGCCGCGGGCCGTCGACCCCGCGACCGCGCCGAGCACCGGCACCGAGCCCGCGAGCAGCAGCGCCCCGCCGACACCCTGCACGGAGCGGGCGAGGACGAGCCCCGTGAGCGAATCGGCGAGCGCGCACGCGACCGACGCGGCTAGGAACACGACCGATCCGGCGGCGAGGAGCACGTGGGCGCGGGCGCGGTGCACGACGAGGACGAGCGTGAGCGCGCCGAGGGCGAGCACGAGGTTGTACGACGTGATGACCCACGCGATGCCCTCGATCGTGGCGTCGAAGCGCGCGTAGAGCTCGGGGAGCGCGAGGACGACGATCGAGGAGTCGGCGAAGGCGACCGCCACGGACACCGCGACCGCGACCGTGAGCACGGGGCGGGTCGAGCGTGCCTCGGCGGCGTGCATGCATCGGAGTATGGCGGTCGCGGGCCCCGCGCGTGGACGGACCCCACCGTGGTGCACGGTCCGCCGGCGCACGCGAACGCCCACGGCAGCGGGCACGAGAGGGACGGCGGCTCAGCGGGTCAGCGGCACTGCCCGGTCGAGGCGGACGACCTGCTCGGTGGTCTGGATCGGACGCTGCCGCCGCGCGATGAGCATCCGGATCGGCAGGGCGACCGGGGCCGCCACCGCGGCGGCAGCGAACATCGCGACCAGCGCGATCCTCCGGAGGCTCCGCCCGACGATGCCACCACGCCCGCGGCTCACGGCCCCATCATCCCACGCGCCCCGGAGTGCGGCGGCGGAGGGATAAGCGCGTTCCCGCTCGGCCCGAGCGATAGACTCGCCGCCATGGCCGAACCCCGGATCGTGGTGACGAGGAACGGGCCCTACCGCGTCGAGGGCGACGTGAAGATGCTGCGCTCGGCCCCCGTCGAGACCGAGTACGGCGAGCCCGTCGACTGGGAGTACGGCCCCGAGTTCGAGACGCGCGACCGCATGGAGCTCTGCCGCTGCGGCAAGTCCGAGAACAAGCCGTTCTGCGACGGCACCCACGAGCGCATCGGCTTCGTCGGCACCGAGACCGCCGAGAACGGCCCCACGCGCGAGCGGCGCCAGACCTTCGAGGGCGACGGCGTCGTGATGACCGACGATCTCGGGTTCTGCACGCACGCCGGGTTCTGCGGCGACCGGTTCACGAAGGTGTGGATGATGATCGACGAGACCTCGGATCCCGAGGTCCGCGCCCGACTCATCGACATGGTGGAGAAGTGCCCATCGGGCAGACTGGCCTACCAGATCCCGCCGGACCCCGAGGACCGGGAGCCCGAGCTCGAGCCCTCGATCGGCGTGGAGCCGAACGGACCCCTGTGGGTCCGGGGCGGGATCCCCGTCGTCTCGGAGGCCGATGGCACCGAGTGGGAGGTCCGCAACCGCGTCACGTTGTGCCGGTGCGGACGCTCGAGGAACAAGCCGTTCTGCGACGGCACGCATCGCGTGAACGGGTTCACCGACCCGGCGATGCCCCGTGCTCGGCGTCAGCCGACGTAGCCCTCGACCGTCTCCACGTCGCGGGCCAGCGCCCCGTCGGGATCCAGGCCGGCCGCCCTCCTGGCCCGCCGCTGCCGCAGCAGGTCGTAGAGCTGGTCGAGCTGGATCTCGATCTCCTTCAGCCGCTCGCGTTCTCGGGTCGAGGCCTCGCCGCGGGACTCCTTGCCGAAGAGCTCGTGCTCCTCGTGCGCGAGCGCCTCGATCCGCTCGATCACGTCCTTGTCGTCCACCGCCCCCAGCCTACCCCCGTCGAGGAGGGGTTCGCGGGAGGTCACTCGGCGGCGACGGTCTCCACGGTCTCGACCTCCGGGCGCGCGGGGGCGCCGCCGGGGATGAAGCGATTGGCCACGACGGCGGCCGCGAGCAGCGTCAGACCGCCGACGACGAGTGAGAGCCGGAACCCGCTCATGAAGGCGCCCGCGAACGCCTGAACGACCGCCCCCGCCTGCTCGGGGGGAAGCCCCCGGAGCAGCGACGGGTCCAGCTCGCCCGACCCCGCGGCGGCCGCGATCGCGGCCTCCCGCGCCGGATGGAGGCCGATCGACGCGAGCGCGGGCTCGAGGACGTGCGCGAGCCGGGTCGTGAGGACGGTGCCGAGCAGCGCGATACCGAACACCCCGCCGACCTCGCGCGACGTGTTCGTCATCGCCGAGCCGAGCCCCGCGCGCTCGCCACCGACGGCGTTCATCACGGCGGCGGTCATCGGCGTCATCGCGGAGCCCATGCCGTGCCCCATGACCATGAAGACCGGCAGCATCAGCCAGTACGACGTGTCCACGTCCAGACGCGAGAGCGTCAGCAGCCCAGCGCCGGCGAGGAGCAGCCCGTACGTCATCGGGATCCGCGAGCCGTGCTTCGAGGCGTACCGACCCGCGTTCGGCGCCGTGACGATGATCATCAGCGTCATCGGCAGGAAGCGCAGGCCGGCCTCGAACGCCGAGTACCCGCGGATCAGCTGCATGTAGAGCGACAGGAAGAAGAACGTCGCGAACATCCCGAGCGAGATGGAGAACGCGACGGTGTTCCCCGCCGAGAACGCGGGGATCCGGAACAGGCCGAGCGGCATCATCGCATTCGGGTTCCGCACCTCCCACCCCAGGAACAGCAGCAGCAGCACCGCGGCGGACGTGAGCGAGATCAGGATGACCGGATCGCCCCAGCCCTTGACGTTCGCCTCGATCAGCCCATACGTGGCGGCGAGCAGCGCCCCGCTGCCGAGGATCAGGCCCGGGATGTCGAGCTCGCGCATCACCTCCGAGCGCGACTCGCGGACGGTGCGCGACGCGGTGAAGAACGCCGCGATCCCGATCGGGAGGTTGAGGAAGAAGACCGACTCCCAGCCGAGGTGGTCGACCATGAGCCCGCCGAGCGTCGGCCCGAGCGCCAACGCGAACGCCGACATCCCCGCCCACAGGCCGATCGCCCGCGCACGCTCGTGCGGCGGGAACGTGACCGTGATGATCGACAGCGTGCCGGGCATCAGCAGCGCTGCGCCCACGCCCTGAAGCGCACGCGCCGCGATCAGCTGCCCGGTCGTCTGCGACAGGCCGCAGAGCAGGGACGAGACCGTGAAGATCACGAGGCCCGTGAGGAACATCCGGCGACGTCCGTACCGGTCCCCGGCGATGCCGCCGGTGAGCAGGAGCGCCGCGAAGGCGAGCACGTACCCGTCCACGATCCACTGGAGCTCGCTCACGCCCGCGCCGAGGTCGCGGCTGATGCTCGGCAACGCGACGTTGACGACGGTGTTGTCGAGCATGGCCATCGCCAGCGCGAAGCACATGGTCAGCAGGACGATGACCTTCTCGCGGGCGTCGTCGCCCTCGAACCCGAGCACGGGGGACTCCCTTCACGCGCATCGCCGACGTCCTGCCCGTGGACGCGACAGGGCCGACGAGCATACCGGCTCGGAACGGACAACCGACCTCGCGGCGCGGATGTTCCCGGATCAGGCCGGGCGCCGGAGCGCCGCGAGCACGTCCAGGATCTCGGGCTCGACGGCGTGGACCACGTCTCCGGAGAAGCGCCGGTTGCCGTACCGCGCGTCCTCGTACATCGCGGTCAGCCGGCGGAAGCCGTCGGCGACGTTCGGGAGCGCCTCGATCACGTGCGGGACGTACTCGGCGGGGGTGAGGGCAGGGGGCTTCGGCAGTCCGCGGTCGCGGAGCGCGAGCAGGGCGTCGGCGTACCACCGGCGGACCGTCTCGGAGGGCAGGCCGCCGCGGCGCGGGGGCGGGGGCGTCGCCCCCACGTCGCCGTCCGCGAGCGGGACGCCCCGGGACCGGGCCGTGCGTCGGTCCACCCGCTCGAACGCGCCGACGGCCGCGCGGAGCCGGCGGAGCGAGCGGTAGAGCAGCCACACGATGCCGAGCAGGACGAGCAGCGCGAACAGCCTCGACCACCACGTGGTCGAGGGACGCCCGGCCACCTCGATCGCGCGGTCGGCGTCGAACCGCTCCCGCCACTCCTCGAGCGCCCGGCGCACCGCCTCGGGGTCGACGCCGACTGCTCGGAGCGCCCACAGGATCGGCCGGGCCACGAACGCCACGATCGCGATGAACGCCGAGAGCAGGAGATTCCCGGCCGGCGAGAGCCACCCGCCGATCCGCTCGAGGACGCCGCCGCGGACCGTCAGCAGGGCCCCGGCGGCGACCGCGGCGCCCAGCCCGGCGATCGCGAGCGCCGCGCGGCGGATCCATGACGCGCGGGCCGGATCCGCTCCCTCCAGGGGTGCCCACACCGTGACCAGGCGGCTGCAGAGCGCGCCGACGAAGAACGCGGGTACGAAGACGAGCAGCGGGAGCCGCCAGGCGGGCAGGGCGCCCCCCGCGAGCAGCGTCTCGACACCCAGCACCAAGGCCCCGACGCCGATCGACGCGAGGATCGGCTCGCGCCAGTCCCGAAGCGCGAGCGACACGCCCCGCAGCCCCACGAGCAGCGCGACGATCGCCGCGACGAGGGCGGCGGCGACGTCGGCTCGCCCGAGCCACAGGCCTGCGGCGATCGCGACGACCGCGGCCACCCCGGTCGTGGCGGTCGATGCCCGGAACCGGCACGCGAGGGCCACGCCCGTCACGTACGCCACGACGAACGGGAGCGCGCCGGTCGCGACGCCGACCTCGAGCCCCGCGACGTCCGATAGCACCAGGTGCGCCGGCAGGTAGACGAGCCCGGCCTCGGCGAACGCGGCCAGGCCCGCGGCCCGAAGCTCGGGGCCGCCGGGCGCCGGGACGTCCGCGGCGGCCGTCACGACGCAACCGCCCGACGGCGGGCCTCGAGGGGCGAGACGTGGATCACGGTGGAGCCGCGACGGCGGAGGACGTCCATCTCGTGCAGGAGCCAGGGGCCCGGCCGGGGCGACACCACGATGAACGTCGTACGGCGGACGAGCCGCCGACCGATCTCGCGCAGGACCGGCGCCAGGTCCGCCGTCGGCTGGCTCGGCATCCGCGCGAGCGCCGCGAACAGCATCGCCTCGGCGCCGACCGAGCCGGTGGCGGGTACGCGGAGCGGGCCTCGGCCGCGGCGCAGGTGCGTGTTCGCGACCAACCCGGTGCGCCACCCCGCGTGGATCGCCTGCCGTGCGAGGTAGCTGGCCCAGCCGATCGACTCCTCGGCGGCGGCCGGGTCGACCGCGTGCCAGAACGGCTCGCCGTCGGACAGGTCGACGGCGAACAGGACCTCGGCCGAGCGCGTCGGCTCGAACCGCTTGGTCTGTAGGCGTCCCGCGTGCGCCGAGACGCGCCAGTGGACGTGGTGCATCGGGTCGCCCGGCTCGTAGTCGCGCACGCCGGCGAAGTGCTCGCGATCCTCGAACAGGCGGACCGACGGGGCGGGCGCGCCGAAGGGGAGGCGCCGCATCACGCGGAGGGGGACCCCGGTCCTCGGCTCCGGCATCACGAGGAGCGAGCCCTCCACGGGGACCTCGCGGCCGACCGGCGCGAGGTCGAACGGATCGGAGAGCTCCATGCCCACGCCGTCCAGCCAGTACTCGCCGCGCGACCGGGCGTGCACGGGGAACCGCAGGGTGATCTCGCTCCGCCCGCCGAGCGAGAAGCGGCGGCGGTGCCCGCGGAGCGCCGTCGGCGTGGCCTCGGGCGCGGGGAGCAGGCCGTCCGGATACCGGACGAGGAGCCGCACGATCGGGAGCGGCAACCACGCGTCGTTCACGATCCGAACGCGGACCCAGATCGGCTCGCCGATGAACGCGCGCTGGGGCTCGAACCCGACCTCGACGCTCACGCCCTTCCAGACGGTGCGCGCCCACAGCGTGGCCCCCACGGCCATGCCGCCCACGGATGCCGCGAAGAGCAGGATCACGAGCTGTCCCCACGCCACGGCGATCAGCCCGAGCACCACCGAGACGAACAGCGAGATCTGCCGCCGTTCGGGCGTGTCCACTAGAGCTCCGTCGGCACGGCCACCGAGCGCAGGACCTCGCGGAGGATCTCGTCGGCGTCCCGGTCGCGGATCCGCGCGTCGGTGGTCGGCACGAGCCGATGGCCGAACACCGGCTCGGCGAGCGCCTTCACGTCGTCGGGCAGCACGTAGTCGCGACCCTCGAGCAGTGCGAGCGCCCGAGCCGCGTCACCCATCTGCTCGACCGCCCGCGGGCTCGCGCCGACCGCGAGCTCGGGGTGGTCGCGCGTGGCGCGCGCGAGTTCGACGACGTACCGGCGCACCGGGTGCTCCAGCCCGATCCGCGCGGCGTCCTCGCGGAGGTCGCCGAGCGCCGGCAGGTCCGGCAGCGGAGCCTCGGGAAGGACGCGCTCGGAGGGGTGCGTGAGCAGGATCCGCTCCTCCTCCCGCTCGCTCGGGTAGCCGAGCTTCACGCGGAGCAGGAACCGGTCGAGCTGCGCCTCGGGGAGCGGGAACGTGCCCTCGAGCTCGATGGGGTTCTGCGTCGCGAGGACGAAGAACGGCGCGGGGAGCCGGTGCGTGACGCCATCGACGGTCACCTGACGCTCCTGCATCGCCTCGAGGAGCGCGGCCTGGGTCTTCGGCGTCGCGCGGTTGATCTCGTCGGCCAGCAGCACCTGCGTGAAGATCGGGCCCGGGCGGAACTCGAAGTCGTTCGTCTTCAGGTCCAGGACCGAGGTCCCCGTCACGTCCGAGGGCATCAGGTCCGGCGTGAACTGCACGCGGTGGAAGGACAGCCCGAGCGACGTCGCGAGGATCCGGACCAGCGTCGTCTTGCCGACGCCGGGCACGTCGTCGATCAGGACGTGGTTGCCCGTGAGGATGCCGACCATCACGAGGCGCAGCGGCTCACGCAGTCCGAACAGACGCTCGTCCACGCGTTCGGCGAGCGCCTCGAAGAACGCGTGCGCGCGTTCGGGCTCGGCCACCATCGAAGGATACGGGCTTCGGCGCCCTCGGGGTTTCGGCGCGCTACGTGCGACGGTACACGCGGATCGCGAGCGGGACCGAGACCGCGACGATCCCGGCGACCCACGCCGCCGACATCCACAGCAGCGTTCCCAGGGACCGGACGTCGAACTCGGCGGCCTCCGTGTACAGCTCGCCGAGCGTGAGCACGCGGAACGTGTCGACCCAGATCGTGACCGGGTTGATGCTCGCCCACCCCTGCAGCCACGAGGGGAACGTCTCGGCCGGGACGAACGCCGAGCTCGCGAAGACGACGGGGAAGACGATCGTGAAGGTCGCGGCCTGGACGGCCTCGACGCTCTTCAGCGAGAGCCCGGCGAACGCCGCCACCCACGTGAACGCGTACCCGACCGAGACGGCGCCCACGAACGCCAGCAGGAACTCGAGGATGCCTTCGTGGAACCGGAACCCGACCAGCCACGCGACGATGAACATCAGCACGACCTGGAACACGATCGCGACCGTGTCGGCCGCCGTCCGGCCCGCGAGCACGGCCGAGCGCGCCATCGGCAGCGACTTGAACCGATCGATGAGGCCCTTCGACAGGTCCTCCGCGAGGCCGACGCCCGTCTGCAGCGCGCTGAAGATGGCCGTCTGCACGAAGATGCCGGGCATCAGGAAGTCCACGTACGGGATCGTCGGGGGCAGGTTCGCCTCCACCGCGCCGCCGAACACGTACACGAACAGCAGCACGAACATCACCGGCTGGATCGTCGAGAACACCAGCAGGTCCGGCTTGCGGACGTACGTGAGCAGGTTCCGTTTCGTGAGGACCCAGCCGTCGGCGATCGCCGCCGCGAGCCGGCTCGGCTGCCGGGCGGTGGCCTCCTGGGTCGTGACGGCGCTCATCCGGATCCCTCCTGCCGTCGCCGGCGCGAGCGGCGCTTCGCCGCTACCTGCCCGTCGCCCTCGGCGGCGCCGGCCTCCTCGGCGGCGTGCCCGGTGAGCGACAGGAACACGTCGTCGAGCGTGGGGCGCCGGAGCGAGATGTCGGCGAGCTCGATCCCTTCAGCGTCGAGGCGGCGGACGGCCTCGGTGAGCAGGCGCGGGCCGTCCCCTCCGACCGGGATCGTGAGCTCGCCGGTGTTGTTGTCCACCTTGCCCCCACCGGGGCCGAGGCCGAGCACCGATCCGGCGGCCGCTGGCACCTTCGCCCGGTCGGTGACGCGCAGGGCGAGCACCTCCCCGCCGACCCGCAGCTTCAGGTCGTCCGCCGTCCCGCGCGCGATCACCTTCCCGGTGTCGATCACCGCGATGTCGTCGGCCAGGCGATCCGCCTCCTCCATGTACTGCGTCGTGAGCAGGAGCGTGGTGCCGTCGCGGACCAGCTCGCGGATCACGTCCCACAGCTCCAGGCGGCTCCGAGGGTCGAGCCCGGTGGTCGGCTCGTCCAGGAACAGGACCTTCGGCCGTCCCACGAGGCTCGCGCCCAGGTCCAGGCGCCGGCGCATGCCGCCCGAATACGTCTTCGCGGTGCGGTCGGCGGCGTGCGCGAGCTCGAACCGCTCGAGCACCGCCTCGGCGCGCCGCCTGGCCTCGGCTGTCGGGATGTGGTACAGGCGCCCGACCATCTCGAGGTTCTCCAGGCCGGTGAGGTTCTCGTCGACCGCGGCGTACTGGCCCGCGAGACCGATGACGCGCCGGAGCTCCGCCGCGTCCCGGACGACGTCGTGGCCGGCGACGACGGCCCGACCGCCGTCGGGGTGCAGGAGCGTCGTGAGGATCCGCACGGCGGTGGTCTTGCCGGCGCCGTTCGGCCCGAGCAGGCCCAGGACGGTGCCCTGCGTGACGTCGAGATCCACGCCGTCCAGCGCGCGCACCTCGCCGAACGACCGGCGCAGTCCCTCGACCTCGATCATCCGGTCCACCATGGCGGACCAGCCTACCGTGGGGCGCAAATCCGCTGGTCATGGGCGGGACCTGCCCATCGCTCACAGCGGTGTAATCATGCTTACGACTCCGGAATAGCCACGGAACCGCCGCTGTTGCACCTGCAAAGACGTCGAAGCCACACCGAGGAAGGATCCCGATGCCACAGCTCGACACCCACGTCCTGCCGCTCCTGCCGCTCACCACCGGGGTGGTGCTGCCGGGGATGGTGGTGACGCTCACGATCGAATCCGACGACGCCCGGCGCGCCGTCGCCGCGGCCGAGAGCACCGACGGCGAGTTGCTGCTCGTGCCCCGGGCGGGCGAGCGGTTCGCTCAGGTCGGGACCGTGGCCAAGCTGGAGGACGTCGGCCGGCTCCACAACGGGCTCGACGCGCTCGTGATCCGCGGGCTGCAGCGCGCGGTCGTGAGCCGCGGCGTGCCCGGCACCGGCGACGCGATCTGGGTCGAGGTGGACCACCGTCCCGACCCGGAGGATCCCGGCCAGCGCGCCCGTGATCTGGCGCGCGAGTACCGCGCGACGATCGAGGCGATCGTCGAGGCCCGCGGCGCCCCCCAGGTCGGCGAGCTGCTCCGCGGGATCTCGGATCCCGGCCAGATGGCGGACACGGCCGGCTACTCGCCGGACCTGTCGTTCGAGCAGAAGGTCGAGGTGCTCGAGACGCTCGACGTCGAGCGGCGCCTCGAGAAGGTCCTGGGGTGGGCCAAGGAGATCCTGGCCGAGGTCGAGCTGAAGGACAAGATCCGCACCGACGTCCGCGAGGGCATGGAGCGGAACCAGCGCGAGTACCTGCTCCGCCAGCAGATGGACGCGATCCGCAAGGAGCTCGGCGAGGGCAGCGAGGGCAACGTCGTCGAGGAGTACCGCGCCAAGATCGCCGAGGCGAACATGCCCGAGGGCGCCCGCGCCGAGGCCGAGCGCGAGCTCGGCCGGCTCGAGCGCACCTCGGAGCAGTCGCCCGAGTACGGCTGGATCCGGACGTACCTGGACTGGATGACCGAGATCCCGTGGGACGTCCGGACCGAGGACAACCTGGACATCGTCGAGGCGCGGCGGATCCTCGACGAGGACCACACGGGCCTCGACGACGTGAAGGATCGGATCGTCGAGTACCTCGCCGTGCGCAAGCTCCGGCAGGAGCGCGGGATGGGTCCGGCGCAGGGTCGGGGCTCGGGTGCGATCCTCACGCTCGTCGGCCCACCCGGGGTCGGCAAGACCTCGCTCGGCGAGTCGGTCGCACGGGCGCTCGGCCGGAGGTTCGTTCGGATATCGCTCGGCGGGATCCACGACGAGGCCGAGGTCCGCGGGCACCGCCGGACGTACGTCGGCGCGCTCCCGGGAAGGATCGTTCGGGCCCTGAAGGAGGCCGGGACGAAGAACCCCGTGATGATGCTCGACGAGGTCGACAAGGTCGGCGCCGATTGGCGCGGCGATCCGTCCTCCGCGCTGCTCGAGGTGCTCGATCCGGCGCAGAACCACACGTTCCGCGATCACTACCTCGAGGTCGACCTGGACCTGTCCGAGGTCCTGTTCATCTCGACCGCGAACGTGGCCGAGACGATCCCCGGGCCGCTACTCGACCGGATGGAGGTCATCCGCCTGGACGGCTACACGGAGGACGAGAAGGTCGCGATCGCGCGCGACCACCTGCTGCGGCGGCAGGTCGAGCGCAACGGGCTGACCGACGGCGAGGTGGTCGTCACCGACGACGCCCTCCGGCGGGTCGTCGCCGACTACACGCGCGAGGCCGGCGTCCGGAACCTCGAGCGTGAGCTCGGGAAGGCGCTCCGAAAGGTCGCCACCCGGCTGGCGTCGGGCGAGGCCGCGGCGCCGGTGGAGGTGGGTTCGGACCAGGTGCGCGAGCTCCTGGGCCGTCCGCGGTTCTTCTTCGAGGCCGCCGAGCGGACGAGCGTCCCCGGCGTCGCGACCGGGCTCGCGGTCACCGGCATCGGCGGCGACGTCCTGTTCATCGAGGCGACGCGGCTCGAGGGGGCCGAGGGCGAGGGTCTCGTCCTCACCGGCCAGCTCGGGGACGTGATGAAGGAGTCCGGACAGATCGCGCTCAGCTACGTGCGGTCCCACGCGCCCGAGCTCGGCGTGGACCCCGCGCGGCTGACGGGACGGTTCCACCTCCACGTGCCGGCCGGCGCCGTGCCGAAGGACGGGCCGAGCGCGGGGGTCACCATGGTGACCGCGCTCGCGTCGCTCGTGTCCGACACGCCGGTGCGCGCGTCGGTGGGCATGACGGGCGAGGTCACGCTCCAGGGCCGGGTCCTGCCGATCGGCGGCGTGAAGCAGAAGGTGCTCGCAGCCCACCGCTCGGGCCTGCGAGAGGTGATCCTGCCCAAGCGCAACGAGGGCGATCTCGACGATGTGCCCGAGCAGGTCCGGGCCGAGATGGCGTTCCACCCCGTCGAGACGGTGGACGAGGTGCTCGCGGTCGCGCTCGAGCGCGCGGGCGACGTCTCCGCGGCGGCGTAGGCTGCTCCCGTGAAGCTCACGGTGTTCGGGGCCGCCGGCCGGACCGGCCAACAGCTGGTGGCGCAGGCGCTCGACCGCGGCCACGACGTGACGGCGTTCGTCCGCGACGTCGGCGCGTTCGGCGCGGCGTCCGGAGTCCGGGTCGTGCAGGGCGACGCGCGGGACCCCGCGGCGGTCGTGGACGCCCTGACGGATGCCCAGGCGGTCGTCTCGGTCCTCGCGCTGATGTCGGCCGACGCCGAGCCCCAGCACTCGGACGCCACGCGGACGATCGTAGGGGCCGCCGAGCGCCTCGGCGTCCGGCG
This sequence comes from Actinomycetota bacterium, assembly GCA_035762085.1. Classification (GTDB taxonomy): domain Bacteria; phylum Actinomycetota; class UBA4738; order UBA4738; family HRBIN12; genus HRBIN12. The sequence continues at coordinate 12,686 of DASTPT010000069.1, forward strand.
GGTCGTCCTCGCCGCGAACAACGACGTGCTCGGCGACGCCGAGGTGACGGGGGAGTTCGCCGCGCACGCGCGGGAGCACCGCCGGAACCGCGAGACCCTTCGGGCGAGCGGGCTGGACTGGACGATCGGGGCTGCGCCCTGGGTCACCGACGACCCGGCCACCGGCCGGTACCGAGCGGTCCCTGATGCGAAGGCCCCGGGCCGGCGGCTGCCCTCGGCCGACCTCGCGACGTTCGCGCTCGACGCGCTCGAGCGCGACGACTGGGTCGGCCGCATCGTCGGCGTCTCGTCCTAGGGTGCAGCCGGGCGCCCGTCCTGCCGATGGTGACACCGTGACGCCAGCGGGGGGCCCGTGCTCGAACTGATCGGTCTGACGCGTCGGTTCGGCGACGTCGTCGCGCTCGACGACGTCTCGTTCACGGTGGCTCCCGGCGAGATGGTGGGCTTCGTCGGTCCGAACGGCGCCGGCAAGACGACCGCGATGCGGATCGCGCTCGGCGTGCTGCAGGCAGACGCCGGCGAGGTCCGCTGGCGGGGCCGGCCCGTGGACGCCGAGACGCGGCGCCGGTTCGGGTACATGCCGGAGGAGCGCGGGCTGTACCCGAAGATGCGGGTGCTCGACCACCTCGTCTACCTGGCACGGCTGCACGGGCTCGACCCGCACGACGCCAGGGCGCAGGCGGTCCGGGGCGCCCAGGTCCTCGGCGTGGCCGACCGGGCCGACGCGCGGGTCCAGACCCTGTCGCTCGGGAACCAGCAGCGCGTCCAGCTCGCCGCCGCACTCGTGCACCGGCCGGAGGTCCTCGTCCTGGACGAGCCGTTCTCGGGCCTGGACCCGGTCGGCGTCGACGTCCTGTCCGGCGTCCTGCGCGAGCAGGCCGCGGCTGGCGTGCCGGTCGTGTTCTCGAGCCACCAGCTCGACCTCGTCGAGCGCCTGTGCGAGTCGGTCGTGCTGATCCACCGCGGCCGGATCGTGGCCGCCGGGCGGATCTCGGACCTGCGCGAGGCCGACGCGCGGCGGCTCGTGCGCGTGGAGGTCGCCGGCGCCGTGTCGGGCTGGTACGAGCGCCTCGCGGGTGTGCGCGTCGCCGACCCGCTCCCCGACGGCGCGGTGCTCGAGCTCGACGGCGCGAGTCCCTCGGAGGTGCTCGACGCCGCGGCGGCGGCGGGTGAGGTTCGCACGTTCGACGTCGTGCGCCCGTCGCTCACCGAGATCTTCCGACGGGCGGTTGGCGCGTGATGCGCGGCGTCGTGGCCATCGTCGCCCGGCGCGAGTTCGTCGAGCGGATCAGGGACAAGGGGTTCCTGATCTCGACCGGCATCACCCTGCTCGTGCTCGTGGTGTTCGTGGGGGCCGGGGCGCTGTTCGCGGGCGGCACCGCGTACGACGTGGGGCTGTCGGGTTCCGACGCGCGGGCCCTCGGGGCCCGGATCGTCGAGCGGGCGGCCGCCCTCGACATCGAGGTCACCGTGCGCGAGTTCGACGGCGGCGACGAGGCCGAGCGCGCGGTCCTCGGCGGGGACGTGGACGCCGCGGTCGTGGACGGGACGGGCATCGTCGTCCGCGCGGAGGCGCCGGCGGACCTGATGGGCGTGCTCCAGTCGGTCTCGGCCCGTCACCGGTCCGAGGGCGCGCTCGCCGGGGCCGGTCTCAGCGGCGAGGAGGTGGTCGCCGCGCTCGACCAGCCGCCGCTCGAGGTCCGGGCCCTCGAGCCGCTCGACCGCCGGCAGCGCGAGTACGCGGCGGTCGGGTTCATCGGCGTGCTCGCCCTGTACGGGCAGCTCTTCGCGTACGGCTACTGGGTCGCGGCCGGCGTCGTCGAGGAGAAGTCCTCGCGCGTCGTGGAGGTCCTGCTCGCCACCGTGCGTCCCTCGCAGCTGCTGCGGGGCAAGATCCTCGGGATCGGCGTGCTCGGCCTGTGCCAGCTGGTGCTGATCGGCGCGGTCGGGTTCGTGGCGAGCCAGGTGCTCGGCGGCGTCCGGTTCCCCGAGGGCGTGCTGATCGTGATCGCGCTCGTGCTCGTGTGGTTCGTCCTCGGCTACTTCTTCTACGCGGGGCTGTTCGCGGTCGCGGGGGCCATCGTGCCGCGACAGGAGGATCTGCAGTCCACGATGACGCCGCTGTCGATCCTGATCATCGCCTCGTTCTTCCTCGGGATCCAGGCGAACCAGAACCCGGACTCGCTGCTCGCGCTCGTGACGTCCATGCTGCCGCCGTCGGCGCCGCTCGTGATGCCCTCGCGGCTGATCCTCGGCGAGGCGACGGTGTGGGAGGGGCTGCTGTCGGCGGCGATCTGCGTGGCGGCCACGATGGCGCTCGTGCCGCTCGCGACCAGGATCTACTCGCGATCGGTGCTCCAGCGGAGTCGGGTGCGGATCCGCGACGCCGTGCGCGTCGCGCCGCGCGAGGAACGACCGGCTACTGCTCGGGGATGAGGCAGAACTCGTTGGCCTCGGGGTCGCGCATCACCCGCCAGACGAACCCGTCGATGTCGTGATCGGCCAGACGCTCGCCGCCGTGCTCGAGGACCCACGTGGTGGCGGCCTCGAGGTCCTCGACGTGGATGTCGGGGTGCGCGCGGTTCTTCACCGTCTTGTCCTCGGGCACCTCCTGGAACGCGAGCGCGACCGCCTCCTCCGAGGGCCGCGCGAGGAACACGAAGTTCTCCATCGTCCCGCGGACCTCGACGCCGAGCAGCTCGCTCCAGAACGCGGCGAGGCGCTCCGGGTCGCGGCAGTCGATCGTCAGGTACCGGACCTTGGCCGACGGGGCGGTCACGCCGTGAGCTCCCCGCACATCGCGTCGAACACCTCCGAGTGACGATCGACGTCCTCCGCGGTGGTCGCGGGCGACATCAGCGCCATGTTGTGGAACGGCGTGAGCAGGATCCCGCGGTTCAGGGCGTACAGGTGCGTGAACCTCGCGAGCTCGTGGTCGTCGTTCGCGGCCGCCTCGCCGCCGTTCCGAGGCGTCGTCGGGACGAACCAGTACTCGGCCCGGCAGCCAAGACGCTGGATCGTCCACGGCAGGCCGTGCTTCTCGATCGCGGCCTGGACGCCGTCGGTCCACCGCTCGCCGAGCGCGATCATGCGCTCGAACGCCTCGTCGGTGAGGACCTGCTCGAGCGTGGCGCGCATCGCCGCGAGGGAGAGCGCGTTGCCCGAGAGCGTCCCGCCGACACCGCCCACGTCGCTCGTCGGCAGCGTCTCCATGAAGGACCCGACGCGGTCGGCCACCTCCTGGCTCATCCCGTAGCAGGCCGCCGGCACGCCGCTCGCGAGGGGCTTGCCGATCGTGAGGAAGTCGGGCTGCAGACCCCAGGCCTTCGTTGCCCCGCCCGGGCCGGCGCAGATCGTGTGGGTCTCGTCGATCACGAGGTAGGTGCCGTACGTGCGCGTGAGCTCGCGGAGCGCGTCGTGGTAGCCGGGCTCGGGCGGCACGATGCCGATGTTCGTGAGGGCAGGCTCCGCCAGGACGCACGCCACGTCGCCGTGGGCGAGCGCGGCCTCGAGCGCGTCGACGTCGTTCCACTCGATCGAGCGCGTGGTCATCTCGGGCGGGACGGGCGGTCCGATGTTGCCCGGCCGCGACACCGTCGCTCCGTCCTCGTCGATCGCGATCGTCTCGTCGACCGATCCGTGGTAGCACCACGAGTAGGTGAGCACCCTCGGACGCCCGGTGATCGCGCGCGCCAACCGGATCGTGAAGCGGTTCGCGTCGGTCGCGGTGAGGCAGAACTGCCAGTACGGCAGGCCGAAGCGCCGCTGCATCTCGGCGCCCACCCAGATCGAGTCCTCGGAGGGGAGCATGAGGGTGATGCCCCTCGAGGCCTGCTCGGCGATCGCCTTCACCGCCGGCTCGGGGGAGTGGCCGGTCATGCCGCCGGTGTCGCCCAGGCAGAAGTCGATGTACTCGATGCCGTCCACGTCCGTGAACCGCGCCCCGTGCGCCTCCTGGACGAAGACGGGGTAGGGCCCCGCCCACTCGGACATCCATGGCATCGGCACGCCGGCGAGCAGGTTGGCCTTGCCGCGGTCGAACAGCTCGCCCGAACGCGGGTGGGCGGCCACGAAGTCCGCCTCCTCGCGCTGCATCAGGTCGCGTAGGCGTGCGCGGTCGACGGTGCTGTCCATCCTTGAGCCTCCTCGGGCAGGTGACGGGCTGAGCCTCGCGGAAACGCCGAGGGGCGTCAAACGGTGGGAGATACGCGGGAGCGGCCCCGCACGGCGGGGCCGCTCCGCGTTCGGTTCGCCGCTAGTCCCAGGGGATCGGCTCGTACGGCACGTAGTCGGGGTGCCAGATCATCGCGTCGACCGCGTGCGGGATCTCCTCGTCCTCGAAGTGCCGACCGACGCCGCAGTCCCGGGCGCACCGGGCGACGGCGATCGCGACCTCGCGCGAGACCGCGCGCAGCTCGGACGCGTGCGGGAACAGCGCCCCCTCCTCCAGCCGCTCCTCGGGCACGGCGTGCGCGAGCGCCTCGGCCGCGACGAGGAACATCTCGTCGGTGACCTCCCGCGCCTCGGCGACGACCGCGCCGAGCCCGATGCCGGGGAAGACGAACGCGTTGTTCGCCTGGCCGATCACGTGTGTGCGCTCGCCGCGCACGACGGGCTCGAACGGGCTGCCCGTGGCGACGATCGCTCGCCCCTTCGTCCACTCGACGATGTCGGCCGGCTGGGCCTCCGTCTTCGACGTGGGGTTCGAGAGCGGCAGCACGACCGGGATCCTCGCGTGCGCGGCCATCTCGCGGATCGCCTTCTCGGTGAACGCGCCGGGCGTGGCGCTCGTCCCGATCAGGATCGTCGCACGCACCTTCTCGACGACGGCCTCCAGGTCGTAGGCGCTGCCGGCCTCGAACCCATAGGCCTGCATCGCGTCGGGCGTGAGGGCGAGCTCCTCCTTGTCGCGGTCCAGCGGCTCGCGGCCGAGGTACGTGAGGCCCTTCGAGTCGAGCTGGACGATCGCCTGGTGGATCTGCTCCTCGGGGACGCCCTCCTTGCGCATCTGCGCGCGCACGAGCCGGGCGATCCCGATGCCGGCGGCGCCGGCGCCGAGGAACACCAGGCGCTGCTCGCCGAGCGGCTCCTGGAGGATCCGCAACGCCGAGTAGATGCCGCCCATGACGACGGCGGCCGTGCCTTGGATGTCGTCGTTGAAGCTGGTGATGCGGTGTCGGTACTGGTCGAGGAGCCGGATCGCGTTGTGCTGCTTGAAGTCCTCCCACTGCAGCAGCGCGTGCGGGAAGACCTCGAGCACGCCCTCGACGAAGGCCTCGACGAACCGCTCGTACTCCGGCCCGCGCAGCCGCGGCTTGCGGTACCCGACGTAGTAGGGGTCGTCGAGGAGGGCCTGGTTGTCGGTTCCGACGTCGAGCGAGATCGGCAGCGTGAGGGCCGGGTAGATCCCGGCGCCGGCGGTGTAGAGGGCCAGCTTGCCGACCGGGATGCCCATCCCGCCGGCGCCCTGGTCGCCGAGGCCGAGGATCCGCTCGTTGTCGGTGACCACGATCAGCCGGACGTCCTCGTGCCGCGCGTTGGAGAGCAGCTCGGGGATGTCGTCGACGTCGTCCGGCGTCAGCCACAGGCCGCGCGCGCGGCGCAGGATGTGGCTGTATTCCTGGCACGCGCGTCCGACGACCGGCGTGTAGACGATCGGCAGGAACTCCTCGAGGTTCTCGATCAGCACGCGGTAGAACAGGGTCTCGTTGCGATCCTGCAGCGCCGCGAGGCCGATGAACTTCTCGAGCTCGTCCGCCTTGCGCCGGATCTTCTCGACCTCGAGCGCGACCTGCTCCTCGATCGTGAACACCCGCATCGGGAGGAGCCCGTGGAGCCGGAACTCCTCACGCTCCTTCTCGGTGAACGCAGCGTCCTTGTTCAGGAGCGGGTGCTCGAGCAGCTCGGCGCCGCGATGGGGGACCGGCACCGGTCCGATCCCCGTCCGCAGGGCCTTGACCCATTCGTGCTCGAGCTCCCGCTCACGGGACTCGGTGAGCGTCATACCCCAGCCACCTCCCTCGTCGGCAGTCGCCCGAGCTCGTCGATGACCTCGCCGATCACGGTCTTCGCGTCACCGAAGAGCATCTGGGTCTTGTCCAGGTAGAAGAGCTCGTTGTCGACCCCGGCGAACCCGGAGCGCATCGAGCGCTTGACGACGATGATCGACCCGGCCTGATCCACGTCGAGGATCGGCATGCCGTAGATCGGACTCGTCGTGTCCGTCCGCGCGGCCGGGTTCACGACGTCGTTCGCGCCGATGACCAGCACGATGTCGGTCTGCGGGAACTCCGAGTTGATCGAGTCCAGGTCGTAGAGCTGGTCGTAGGGCACGTTCGCCTCGGCCAGCAGCACGTTCATGTGCCCGGGCATCCGCCCGGCCACCGGGTGGATCGCGTACTTCACGTCCACGCCGCGCTTCATCAGGTTGTCGCACAGCTCGCGGACCTTGTGCTGCGCCTGCGCCGCCGCCATGCCGTAGCCGGGCACGACGACGACGCTGCGGGCGGCGTCCAGGAGGAACGACGTCTCCTCCGGATCGACGCTGCGGACCGGCCGTTGCTGGACTCCGCCGGCGCCCGTGACGTCCTCCGCGCCGAACCCTCCGAACAGGACGTTCGCGAAGGACCGGTTCATCGCCCGGCACATGATGATGGACAGGATCAGACCGCTCGATCCGTCCAGCGCGCCGGCGATGATCAGCAGCTTGTTGTCGAGGACGAACCCCATCATCGAGGCCGACAGGCCGGCGAAGCTGTTCAGCAGGGAGATCACGGTCGGCATGTCGGCGCCGCCGATCCGGATCACCATCATGAACCCGAAGAGCAGCGAGATGCCGATGACGATCGGGAACAGGATGGTGTTCCCCGGGTCGGCCACGAGGACGCCGACGAGGACCAGGGCCGAGCCGAACACCGCGAGGTTCACGATGTTCTGGCCCCTGTAGATCCAGGGTCGGTCCCGGACGATGCCCTGCAGCTTGCCGGCCGCGATGAGCGAGCCGGTGAAGGTCAGGAACCCGAGGACGACCTCCAGACCGATCGCGACCATCGTCGAGGTCTCGATCTCGGGTTGCTGCAGATAGTACTCGGCCGTCCCGACCACGCCGGCGGCGAAGGCGCCGAACGCGTGCGACAGCGCGGTCCGCTGCGGTACCGCCGTCATCGGCACCAGGCCGAGCGGGATGCCCAGGATCGTGCCGAGTACGAGCGCGAGCACGATCCACTGGTACTCGACGATGCGGAAGTCGACCAACGTCGACACGATCGCGACGGCCATACCGATCTCGCCCACCCTGACGCCGCGACGAGCGGTGGTCGGGTGGGAGAGCCACTTCAGCGCGAGGATGAAGCACGCCGCGGCGAACAGGTACGCGAGGGGGATGACGATGTCGTTGATGGTGTCGTTCACGACGTCGTCTCCTTCGCGTCCGCGGGCTCCTTCGCCTTCGGCGACTCGCGGCGCTTGAACATCCCGAGCATCCGGTCGGTCAGCAGGAAGCCGGACACGATGTTCGTGAAGGCCGCGAACACCGCGAGCGATCCGAGGATCGTCGCCATCGTGCTCTCACCCTTGCCCGCCAGGATCAGCGAGCCGACGATCGAGATCGCCGACAGCGCGTTCGTGAGCGACATCAGGGGCGTGTGGAGCAGCCCGGGCACCCTCGTGATCACGGCGTACCCGAGGAACGACGCCAGCATGAAGATGAAGAGGCTGACCTCGAGCGTCTCAGACATGGTCCACCTCCCCCAGGGCCTCGAGGACCCGCTTGTGCGTGACCTCGCCGTCGCGCGTGACGAGCGTGCCCGCCACGATCTCGTCCTCGAGGTCGATCTCGAGCTTCCCGTCCTTCACCAGCAGCATCAGGAAGGACTGGACGTTCTTCGCGTACATCGAGCTCGCGACGTTCGGCACGCTGGCCGCGAGGTTCGTCGGCCCGAAGATCGTCACGCCGTTGTCGGTGACGGTCCGGTGGTTCGCGCGCGTCATCGCGCAGTTCCCGCCGCGCTCGGCGGCCGTGTCGACGATCACCGAGCCGGGTGCCATGCCCTTCACCGCCTGCTCCGTGATGAGCACCGGCGCCTTCTTGCCGGGGATGAGCGCCGTCGTGATGACGACGTCCACGCCGGCGACCACCTGTGCCATCAGCTCCTGCTGGCGCTCGTAGAAGGCCTGGCCGAGCTCCTTCGCGTACCCCGACTGGTCCTCGGCGTCCCCCGGCTGCAGGGGGAGCAGCACGCACCGCGCGCCGAGGCTCTCGATGTCCTCCTGCGCGGCGGGCCGCACGTCGTAGGCCTGGACGACCGCGCCCAGCCGGCGCGCCGTGGCGATGGCCATGAGGCCGGCGACCCCCGCGCCGACGACGAAGACCTGCGCCGGCCGGACCGTGCCGGCCGCCGTGGTCATCATCGGGAACATCTTGGGGAGCCGGTCGGCCGCCATGAGGACGGCCTTGTAGCCGATCACGGTGGACTGCGAGGACATGACGTCCATGCCCTGGGCGCGCGTGATGCGCGGCATGAAGTCCATCGCGAAGCCGGTGACCTTGTGCTCGGCCGCCTGGCGGATGCCCGCCGGGCAGACGAGGGGGTCGGCCATCCCCACGATCACCTGTTCGGGCTTGAATCGATGGATGTCGTCGCGCCCCAGCTCCGGGTTCGCGCCGCAGGTCCGTACCTGCACGACGATGTCCGCCTGGAACACGCGCTCGCGGTTCCCGATCTCCGCACCATGCGCCGCGTATTGATCGTCGGCGAACCCGGCCGCCTCTCCGGCCCTCGACTCGACGACGACATCCATCCCCGCCTTCGTGAGCTGAGGCAGCACGGCGGGGACGAGTGCCACCCTGGTCTCCCCAGGAAAGGTCTCCCTGGGCACACCCACGAGGAGTCGATCGGTCTCCATGCCTCCACGTTGTCAGGTGCACCTGCGTCCAGCATGGGACGCATGGTCCTGCGCGCCGGGGACCATCGGGACCCCTCGGGCGGAGCGTCCGGACGGCCCCGCGCGGGTCCTCCGGCCCTGCGTGCGGGCTACGCGCCGAGCTCGCGGCGGAACGCGGGCAGCGGCAGCGTGCCGAGGGCGAGCACCCGGTCGTGGAAGTCCTTGAGCGAGAACCCCGCCCCGTCCCGGCGCTCGGCCCGTTCGCGGTGCCGCTCGATCTCGAACTGGCCGATCTTGTAGGAGAGCGCCTGTCCCGGCATCGTGATGTACCGGTCGGTCTCGATCACGGCGTCGACGGGCGGGACTCCGGCCTCCTCGAGCTGCGCGATCGCGCGCTCCCGGGTCCAGCCGAACGCGTGGATCCCGGTGTCGACGATCAGACGCGCCGCCCGCATGCCCTGCGCGTCGAGCATGCCGAGGCGCTCGGCCTCGTCCTCGAACAGCCCCATCTCGTCGGCCAGGCGCTCGCTATACAGCCCCCACCCCTCCGAGAACGCGGCCCCGGCCAGGTAGCCGCCGAACCGGCGCAGGGCCGGGCGTTCCCCGTTCTCCTGCTCGAGCGCGGTCTGGAAGTGATGCCCGGGGTTCGCCTCGTGGTAGGTCGTGGTCGCCAGATGATGCAGGGGCTTGTGCTCCAGGTCGTACGCGTTCACGTAGTACACGCCGGGGCGGCTGCCGTCGTCCGACGGCGGGTTGTAGAAGGCGAACGGCATGTCCTTCTCGCGGAAGGGCTCGACGGCGCGGACCTGGCAGTTCGCGCTCGGGGTGCGGCCGAAGTACCGGGGTGCGGCATCCCAGCCCTTCGCGACCTGCTTCTCGGCCAGGGCGACCAGGTCCTCGCGTGACGAGGCCGTGTTGCGGCCGCTCGCGTCGAGCGCCGCGATTGCCGTCGCCGCGTCCGGGTGCCCGAGCGCCCGCGCCGAGCGACGCCGCTCCTCCTGGATCCTCTCCAGGTCGGCCACGCCCATCTCGTGGACCTCGCGCGGGTCGAGCGGCAGCGTCGTGAAGCCGAGGACCAGGGCCGCGTACATCCCCTCACCGCCCGGCAGCGGCGAGAGTCCGATCGACTCGGTCGCGTGGGGCAGGTACCCGCGGAGCGCGTCGAGGTACGACGCCAGCGCCGGCAGCACGACGCCGCGCACGGTCCCGGCGACGCGCTCGCGACCCTCGGCGTCGTCCGCCGGTACGGGCTCGAGGGCCGGCGACGCGTCGACGGGCGCGTCGAGCAGCCGCTCGACCTGAGCCACCGTGCGCTCGACGACGACGCGCGGGGCCGTGACGCCGACCGCCACACCCTCGCGCGCGACCTCGGACGAGGCGGCGTAGAACGCCGGCGTCGCCTCGAGTCGTGCGATGAGCCGCTCGAGCCGCTCAGGGGTGTCGGCGCGCTGGTACGAGCCGATCTCGGCGAGCAGCTGCGCGGGCCCCCACAGGTGCGAGATCACCTGGAGGCGGTCGACGCGGTGCTCGATCTCGGCCACGTCGCGGGCCGCGATCGCCTCGAGCACGTCGAGCGTGGTCCGCGTGTCCCGATCGAGCGCCGCGCGGTCGATCGTGGCGAGCTCGGCGAGCGCCGCCCGGGACCGGATCTCGCGGCGCGCCCGACCGGTCTCGCTCGGGTCGGGGAGCCGGTCGTCCCAGCGCTCGTCCCCGACGATCGTGCCGAGGAGCGGCGCGTCCTCCAGCAGCTCGTCCCAGAACCGCGACACGAGCGCGCTCCCCCGTCGGGCGTCGTCCATCGATGGCGTTCCTTCCTCTGAGCGGGCGACCGGCGTGTCGAGGAGCCCCATCCTACCGGCGGTCTGCCCCGCCGGTAGCTACGGGGCCTCGAGCCAACCGAAGTGCCGGCGCCGCACCTCGTCCTTCACCGACTGGGGCAGGAAGCTGGTCTCGAGCGCGTTTGCCGTCGCGAGCCGCAGGTCCTCGAGCGTGAAGCCCATCCTGTCTCGTGCGACCTCCCACTCGTGCGAGAGGTCGATCCCGAACAGCCCGGGGTCGTCGGTGTTGATCGTCACGAGCAGTCCCTCGTGGAGGAGCCGGAGCGCCGGATGGTCCTCGAGCGACGCGACGGCGCGCGTCCGCAGGTTCGAGGTGGGGCACATGTCCAGCCCGACCCGCCGCTCCTTCGCGAGCGCCGTCACCTCGCGGTCGAAGCCGACCGAGACGCCGTGCGCCAGGCGGGTCGGTCCGAGCCGCAGGATCGCGTCGCGCGCGTACTCGGGCGGGCCCGACTCGCCGTAGTGGACGGTGACGGGGATCCCGGCCTCGTGGACCGAGGCGACCAGGTCGACGTACCGCGACGGCGGGAACGCAAGCTCGCTCCCGGCGATGTCGAATCCCACCAGGTGCTCTCGGTGACGCCGGGCGAACGCGACCGTCCGCCGCCCCGAGTCCATCCCGAGGTCGCGCGAGAAGATCACGATGAGCCCGACCGCGACGTCGTGCTCGGCCGACGCGTGCGTCACCCCCGCGACGAGGCGCTCCATCGCCAGCTCCCAGTCCAGCTCGCCGGGCGCGAAGAAGAACTCGGGGGAGAAGCGGAGCTCGGCCAACCGGACGTTGTCTCGCCCCAGGTCCTCGACCGCCTCGTAGCTGATGCGCTCGATCGCGTCGTTGGACCGGAACGAGCCGCGCACGAGGTCGAACACGTCGAGGACGGCCTCGAGCGAGTCCAACGGCTCGAGCACCTGCGCGCGGGGGGCGAGCTCCTCCGTGGTCGTCTCGCGGAGCGGCTCGCCCGCCTCCCGGTAGAGGTCGAGGATCGTCTGGAGCCGCACCGCGCCCTCCAGGTGGCGGTGCAGGTCGATCTTCGGGAGGGCGCGCGGGTCCATCGGCGGCCATTCAACCAGAGGCGAGGGCGTCGGGGGACCGCGACCGCGAGCGGCTAGCATGCTCGCGACACGGAGGAGGTCGCATGCTGCTCGAGGGCAAGAAGCTGCTGATCACGGGGGTCCTGACGCGCGAGAGCATCGCCTACGCCGCCGCCCGGGCCGTGCAGGAACAGGGCGCCGAGATCGTGCTGACCTCCTTCGGGCGCGCGATGAGCCTCACCGAGAAGAGCGCGAAACGGCTCCCGCAGCCGGTGGACGTGCTCGAGATGGACGCGACCGACGTGGATCGGGTCCGCGCGATCGGCGAGGAGCTCGGTCGGCGGTGGGGACACGTCGACGGGTTCCTCCACGCGATCGCCTTCGCGCCGCAGGACGCCCTCGGCGGCAACTTCCTCCACACCCCGTGGGAGAGCGTCGGCACGGCGGTGCAGGTGAGCGCCTTCTCGCTGAAGACGATCGCGTCCGAGCTCCTGCCGCAGATGCGCGAGCGCGGCGGCTCGGTCGTCTCGCTCGACTTCGACGCCCGGTTCGCGTGGCCCGTCTACGACTGGATGGGCGTGGCGAAGGCGGCGCTCGAGTCGGTCACGCGGTACCTGGCCCGAGACCTAGGGCCGCACGGCGTTCGGGTGAACACCGTCTCCGCGGGGCCGCTGCGGACGATCGCCGGCAAGGGTATCCCGGGATTCCAGTCGCTCGCCGACGGCTGGGGCGACCGCGCCCCGCTCGGCTGGGATCCCACCGACGCCGGACCGGTCGCCGACGCCGTCGCGTTCCTGTTCTCGGACCTGGCGCGCGGGATCACCGGAGAGATGCTCCACGTGGACGGCGGCTACCACGCGATCGGGTCGGCGCCGTCGCCGGCGGAGTAGCCGCTCAGACCTCGGCCGCGGTCAGCGACCGGCCGTAGGGGCCTCGGCCGGCGACGCACCAGGCCCCGCACCGGGCGGCCACCGACAGCGCGTCGTCCACGTCGTCCCCGCGGCCGAGCGCGAACGTCAGCCCGGCCGCGAACACGTCGCCGGCCCCGTACGCGTCCACCACCGGACCGGGCGGCTCGGCGGGCGCGTACCGGCCCGCCCGGCCGTCGGCCGTCCGGTAGGTGCCGCCGCGACGGCCCTCGGTCCGGACGACGACGGACGGGGGCTCGGGCAGGGTGGTCGGGTCGAACGTCTCGGAGGGGTCCGAGGCGCTCCCGACGACGGCGTCCAGGCGGACGGCGGCCTCCGCGAGTAGCCCGGCGACGCGGCTCGTGGCGACGAGCACCCGCGCACGCCGAGCCAGTCGCAGCGCCCCGGCGTCGGCGGCGCACACGTAGACGCAGTCGATCTCGGCGAGCTCGTCCCACGGCAGAGGGTCGTCGGCCCGGGCGTGCAGGCGCTCACCGAGCGTCGTGATCGTCCGCTCGCCCGAGGTCTCGATGAACGTGAACCCGCGCCGTGTCTGCGTCGCTCGCGGGGCGACGTGGGCGCGGAGTCCCAGGCCCTCGAGCTCCAGGTGCGCGCGCTTGCCCGTCGCGTCCTTGCCGAGCGCCGTGAAGAACGTGCAGTCGCCGGTCAGCCGCTGCAGCTGGACCGCGGCGACGGCGCCTCCGCCGCCGGGCTCCTCCCACCAGTCGAGCGAGTGGGCGATCTCCCCGGACGCCGGCACGCGGTCGACCACGCCGAACGTCATCCACTCGACGTGACCGAGCACGGCCGCCCTCATCGCGACAGTGTGGCATCCTCTCCACCATGCTCGCCGAGCGGCGCCTGACGAGCTTCAGCCACGGCGCGGGGTGCGGCTGCAAGCTCGGCCCGAGCGACCTGGCATCGCTCCTGTCCTCCCTCGATCTCCCCGCGCCGGCCGCCGAGGTCCTGGTCGGGACCGATACGGGCGACGACGCGGCGGTCGTGCGGCTGCCCGGCGGACAGGCGCTGATCGCGACGCTCGACTTCTTCACGCCGATCGTGGACGACCCCTACGACTGGGGGCGGATCGCGGCGACGAACGCGCTGTCGGACGTGTACGCGATGGGTGGTCGGCCACTGCTCGCGCTCAACATCGTGAACTGGCCGGTCGAGGACCTGCCGCTCGAGATGCTCGGCCGGGTCCTGCAGGGCGGGATCGACGTCGCGTCGGCGGCCGGCGTGGCGGTGCTCGGCGGACACTCGATCACGGACCCAGAGCCGAAGTACGGGATGGTGGCGATCGGCCTGGTGGAGCCGGAGCGGATCGTGCGGAACTCGGCCGCGCGGGCGGGCGACCGCTTGTTCCTGACCAAGCCGATCGGCCTCGGGATCGTCTCGACCGCGGTGAAGCGGGGCGTCGCGACCGAGGACCTGGTCGCGCGGGCGGTCGAGCTGATGACGACCCTGAACGACCGCGCCGCCGAGGCGATGCTGGAGGCCGGCGCGGTCGCCGCGACCGACGTGACCGGATTCGGCCTGATGGGGCACCTCCACCGGATGCTCGCGGCGTCCGGCGTCGCGGCCCGCGTCGACGCGTCGGCCGTGCCGGTGATCGAGGGCGTGCTGCCCCTCGCACGGGACGGCGTCGTGCCCGGCGGCACCGCCCGGAACCACGCCTACGTGGACCCGCACGTGGACTGGGGCGCGCTCGAGCGGCCCGAGCGGTTGGCGCTCGCCGACGCCCAGACCTCGGGCGGGCTGCTCGTCGCGGCCGCGAACGCGGGGCGCCTCGCGGCGGCGCTCCGGGCCAGGGACGTCCCGTTCGCCCGGATCGGGGACGTCGTCGAGGGCCCGGCGGGCCGGATCGACGTGACCGGGCGGCTCCAGGCGACCTGAACCGCGGTTCAGGGAATACGACCTCGCTGGTAGCGTTTATCGCAGTTGCAGATGCACATCGACGACGTCCTGCTCAAGGAGATGGCCGAGCACGGCCTCCGGGAGTTCCCGAACGAGGCGTGCGGGCTCCTGGCCGGCCGCGACGGGGAGCCGGTGCGCTTCTTCGCGATGCGGAACCTGGACGCGAGCCCGGCCTCCTACCGGCTGGACCCGAAGGAGCAGCTCCAGGTCTTCGACCGGATGGACGAGGAGGGCCTGGATCTCCTCGGGATCTTCCACACGCACACGCACTCCGAGGCGTACCCCTCGGAGACGGACCGCAAGCTGGCGTTCTACCCTGAGGCTCTCTACCTGGTGATGTCGCTCTCGGACCGGGAGCGCCCCGACCTGCGCGCCTTCCGGGTCGTCGAGGGCGAGGTCACCGAGGAGGAGCTGGACCCCGCATGACCCGCGAGTTCACGGTCGAGGAGGTCCAGCGCTACGCGCGGCACATCATCCTGCCGGGCGTCGGCGCCGAGGGCCAGGGCAGGCTGCGCGACGCCAAGGTCCTGTGCATCGGCGCCGGCGGGCTCGGCTCGCCGGTCTCGATGTACCTGGCGGCCGCCGGCGTGGGCACGATCGGCCTCGTCGATTTCGATCGGGTGGACCTGTCCAACCTCCAGCGGCAGATCGCCCACGGCACGAGCGACGTGGGCCGGCCGAAGGTGGAGTCTGCCGCCGAGACCTTGCAGGAGATCAACCCGAACGTCGAGGTCGTCACGTACGACACGATCCTGTCCAGCCAGAACGCGTTCGAGGTGCTCGGGCCGTGGGACATCGTGGTCGACGGCTCGGACAACTTCCCGGTGCGGTACCTGGTGAACGACGCGACGCAGATGCTCGGCAAGCCGCTCGTGTACGGGTCGATCTACCAGTTCGAGGGCCAGGCCACGGTCTTCCTGCCGGGGCAGGACACGCCCTGCTACCGGTGCCTGTTCCCGCAGCCGCCGCCCCCCGGCACCGTCCCGAGCTGCGCCGAGGGCGGCGTGTTCGGCGTGCTGCCGGGCATCGTGGGCACGATCCAGGCGACCGAGGCGATCAAGCTCGCGGCCGGCCTCGGCGAGACCCTCGCCGGCCGCCTGTTGATCTTCGACGCGCTCGCGATGGACTTCACGACGGTGAAGCTGCGCTGGGACGCCGACTGTCCCGTCTGCGGCAAGGAGCCGACCGTGACCGAGCTCATCGACTACGACCAGTTCTGCGGCCTCCCGAGCCGCGACGAGTGAGGAGAACGACCACGATGTCCGTGAAGGTGAAGCTGCCGACGATCCTCCGCAAACACGCGGGGGGCGACGCCCGGGTGGACGCCGACGGCACCACGCTGCGCGAGCTGCTGTCGAACCTGGAGACCTCGTACCCGGGGATCACGAAGAACGTGCTCACCGACGACGGCGGTCTGCACCGGTTCGTGAACGTGTACGTGAACGATGAGGACGTCCGCTACCTGGGGTCGCTCGAGACCGAGCTGAAGGAGGGCGACACCGTCTCGATCCTGCCGGCCGTCGCCGGCGGCTGAGCCCCGACGGGGGCGACCGGTCGTGCTGGGATAATCGCTTCCCGTGCGCTACGAGGACGTCTTCGACGCGATCGGCCACACCCCGCTCGTCGGCATGCCCCGCATGTCGTCGACTCCACGCGTTCGGCTGTGGGCCAAGCTCGAGGGCGCGAACCCCACCGGCTCCACGAAGGACCGGATCGCGAAGAAGATGGTCGAGGTCGCCGAGGCCTCGGGCGAGCTGACGGAGGACCGGATCATCCTCGAGCCGTCCTCGGGCAACACCGGGATCGCGCTCGCGATGGTCGCGAAGCTGAAGGGCTACCGGCTCACGGTCGTGATCCCCGACAACGCGAGCGACGAGCGGATCCGCCTGCTCGAGCTCTTCGGGGCCGAGATCGTCTACTCGCCGGGCGACAGGGGGACGAACGGCGCGATCGAGGTCGCGCGCGCCCTCGCGAGGGACGAGCGCTACTTCATGCCGTTCCAGTACGGCAATCCGGCGAACCCCCTCGCGCACGAGGAGGGGACGGCGGTCGAGATCCTCGAGGACCTCCCCGAGCTGACGCACTTCGTCGCCGGGCTCGGCACCGGCGGCACGCTGACCGGCAACGGCCGCGCGCTGCACCGCCACAACGCCGACATCACGGTCGTGGCGGCGGAGCCCGAGCTCGGCGACCTCGTGTACGGACTCCGCTCGCTCGACGAGGGGTTCGTGCCCCCGATCTTCGACCCGAGCGTCGTCGACCGGAAGTTCCTCGTGAACTCGGCCGACGCCCTGCGCGCGACGCGTGAGCTCACCACGAAGGAGGGGATCTTCGCGGGGATCTCCTCGGGCGCGGTCGTGCACGTGGCTCAGCGGATCGCCCGCGAGCTGGAGGAGGGCGACGTCGTGTGCCTGCTCGCCGACGGCGGCTGGAAGTACCTGTCCACCGAGGCGTGGGCGCCCGACCTCGAGCGCGCCGAGAAGGGCGTCGAGGGGTCGCTGTGGTGGTGACGGCGTGACCGACGATCGCGCGATCGGCGTCTTCGACTCGGGCGTGGGCGGGCTCACCGTGGTCCGGGCGATCCTCGACCTGCTGCCCGACGAGCCGCTGATCTACCTGGGCGACACCGCCCGCTCGCCATACGGCCCGCGGCCGGTCGAGGAGATCCGGACGTTCGCGCTCCAGATCGCCGAGGAGCTCGTCCGGCGCGACGTGAAGATGATCGTCGTGGCGTGCAACTCGGTGGAGGTGAGCGCGATCGAGGACGTCGCGGCGGCCGCCGGGATCCCCGTCGTCGGCGTGGTCGACCCGGGCGTCCGGGGCGCGGTCCGCGCGACCCGCAACCACGTGATCGGGATGATCGGCACCGAGGCGACGGTGAAGAGCGGCGCGTACGACCGCGCGATCCGTGAGCACCACGCGCACGCCGAGCTCTACGCCGAGGCGTGCCCCGCGCTCGTGGACCTGGTCGAGGCCGGCGACACGACGAGCGAGCGCGTCCGGGAGGCCGTCGCCGGGTACCTGGCGCCGCTCCGCCGTCGAGGCATCGACACGCTGATCCTCGGCTGCACGCACTACCCGCTGCTGTCCGGGCTGATCCAGCTCGAGGCCGGGCCGGACGTGGTCCTGGTGTCCTCCGCGGAGGAAACGGCGAAGGACGTGTACGCTACGCTGCTGCGCGAGGGGCTCGCCCGCGGGGATGCCGCCGGACATCCCGCCCACGAGTTCCTCTGCACGGGGGATCCGGCGCTCTTCCAGGCGCTCGCCGAGCGGTTCCTCGGTCCGGAGATCGGCGATCTCCACGTTCGGCGCGTGGAGCTTGGAGGGGCGGGTTGAGGCTGACGGTCCTGGGGTCGAGCGGCACCTGGCCCAACGACGGGACGGCGACGAGCGGGTACCTGCTGCAGCACGACGGGTTCAACCTGTACCTGGACGCCGGCACCGGGACGCTCGCGAACCTCCAACTGCACATCGCGCTCCCCGAGATCCACGGCATCGCGATCACGCACGAGCATCCGGACCACTTCGTCGACCTGTACCCGACGTTCTACGCGCTGTTCTACGGCGAGCTCGGCCGGCCGGGGCTCCCGGTGTTCGTCCCCCTCGACTTCGCGCGCAAGCTGGCCGACGTGGTCTCGATCGACAGCCAGGTGGCGATGCGGACCGCGTTCGAGTTCCGCGACGTCCCGCCGGGCGAGGGGTTCGAGCTCGGCCCGTTCCGTGTCAAGACCGAGCCGATGGAGCACCTCGGCCTTCCGGCGCTCGGATATCGGTTCGAGGCGGACGGCCAGGTGTTCGCGTACACGGGCGACACGGGCCCGACCCACCACATCGAGACCCTGGCCAAGGAGGCCGACGTGTTCCTGGCCGAGGCCACGTGGCAGGACCGCGACGACCTGTTGCCGTTCCACATGTCGGCGCGCCAGGCCGGCGACCACGCCCGCGAGGCCGGGGTCGGCCGCCTGATCCTCACCCACATCTGGCCGACGCTCGACCGCGACGTCTCGCGGGCGCAGGCCGCCGAGGAGTTCGCGGGGCCGCTCGAGGTGGCCGTCGAGGGGATGACGGTCGAGGTCGGCGGTTGAGCGGCCGACCCGACGGGCGCTCCGACGACGCGTTGCGCCCGGTCGAGTACGAGCTCGGTTACCAGGACTGGGCGGAGGGCTCGATCCTGTTCCGCCAGGGCCGCACCCGCGTGCTCGTGGCCGCGTCGGTGGAGGACGAGCCCGCGCGGTGGCTGCGCGGCACCGGCAAGGGCTGGGTGACCGGCGAGTACGCGATGCTGCCCCGCGCCACCTCCGAGCGCACGGCGCGCGAGGTGAACCGCGGTCGGCCGGGAGGTCGCACGCAGGAGATCCAGCGGCTGATCGGCCGCGCGCTCAGGGCGGTCACGGACCTGTCGAGGCTCGGCGAGCGCACCGTCATGGTGGACTGCGACGTCCTCCTCGCCGACGCGGGGACGCGGTGCGCCTCGATCACGGCGGGGTGGGTCGCGCTCGCGCAGGCGGTGAAGGCCCTGCAGGAGCGCGGCGTCGTGAAGGGGAAGGTCCTCACGGACTCGGTCGCCGCGGTCAGCGTGGCGATCGTCGACGGCCGACCGGTGCTCGACCCGACCTACGAGGAGGACGCGGCGGCGGAGGTCGACTTCAACGTCGTGATGACCGGCTCCGGTCAGCTGGTCGAGATCCAGGGGACGGCCGAGGGTCAGCCGTTCCGGCGCGAGGACCTGGACCGGATCCTGGACCTGGCGGGCTCGGGGATCCGCGTCCTCACCGAGCTCCAACGCGCCGCCGTGGCGTGAGATGTCCATCCCCGAACGGCTCGCGATCGCGTCCACGAACGTCCACAAGCTCCGCGAGATCCGCGAGATCTGCGCCGACTGGCCGGTCGAGTGGATCACGTTCCAGACCCACGGAGGCGCCTGGCCCGAGGGCGAGGAGCCGCACGACACGTACCTGCCGAACGCGCTGGAGAAGGCGCGAGCGGTGGCGTCGGCGCTCGGCGTGCCGGCGCTCGCCGACGACTCGGGGCTCGAGGTGGACGCGCTCGGCGGCGCGCCCGGACCGCGCTCGGCGCGGTACGCGGGGGAGGGCGCCTCGGACGCGCAGAACCGGCGCCAACTGCTCGGCGCCCTGAAGGGCGTCCCGGGCCCGGGCCGGAGCGGCCGGTTCCGCTGCGTCGCGGCCGTCGCGTGGCCCGACGGGCGCGAGGTGCACGCCGAGGGCGTTTGCGAGGGGACGCTCGGCATGAGGGAGCGCGGCGAGGGCGGCTTCGGCTACGACCCGCTGTTCGTACCCGAGGGCTGGGACCGGACGATGGCCGAGCTCGAGCCCTCCGAGAAGCATCGGATCAGCCACCGCGGGCGAGCCCTCCGCGCGCTGCACGCCGCGCTCCGGGACGCGCCGTCGGGATAGCATCCGGGCCGTTCGCACCGTCCGAGGAGGAGCCATGCGCGCCGTCTACAGCGCCGAGCACCTGCGCCACGAGCCGAGACACGAGATGGCCGACGGCGAGGCGATCGGGATCTACGAGGTCCCCGAACGTGCCGAGACGATCCGCCGCTCGCTCGAGGCCGACGGCGGCTTCGCCCTCGAGGCGCCGACCGAGCACGGCGCCGACCCGATCACGGAGGTGCACGACCCCGCGATGCTCGCGTACCTGGAGGGGGCCTGGCGCGAGTGGACCTCGGCGGGCGAGACCGCCGCGGAGATCTTCCCCGACACGTTCCCCCTGCCCGCGCTCCGCGAGGGCATCGGCCCGGGACGCGTGCCCCGGACCCCGCGCGCCGCGATCGGGATGTGGTGCTTCGATACCGCCACCCCGATGGTCGAGGGCACGTACCCGGCGGCCCGCGGCGCCGTGGACGTCGCGCTGACCGCGATGGACCTGGTGCTCGGTGGCGAGCGCGCGGCGTACGGGCTGTGCCGGCCGCCCGGGCACCACGCCGCCCGAGCGTTGTTCGGCGGCTACTGCTTCTTCAACAATGCGGCGATCGTCGCCGAGGAGCTGGTCCGTCGGACGGGCGAGCCGGTCGCGATCCTCGACGTCGACTACCACCACGGGAACGGCACGCAGCAGCTCTTCTACGGGCGCGGCGACGTGCTGTACGTCTCGCTCCACGGCGACCCGGACCGCGCCTACCCGTACTTCGCCGGGTTCGCCGAGGAGACCGGCGTCGACGCGGGCGAGGGCGCCAACCTGAACCTGCCGCTGCCGCTCGGCTGCTCGAACGAGGAGTACCTGGCGAACCTGGACCGCGGGCTCGAGGCGATCGCGGGGTTCGGCGGCTCGACGCTGGTCGTCTCGCTCGGGATCGACACGTACGGCCGAGACCCGATCTGCGACCTCGCCCTCACGACCGATGCCTATCACGAGGTCGGGCGCCGGGTCGCGGCGCTCGGGCGCTCGACGATCGTGCTCCAGGAGGGCGGCTACTTCGTGCCGCACCTGGGCGAGAACGTGCGGAACTGGCTCCTCGGGCTCGAGGGCCGCGAGCCCGATCTGTCGTCGATCCCGGAGGTGTGAGATGGGCGTGCTGTCGACGGATGCGCACGAGCGGCTGCGGGTCGAGCCCGACACGCGGGCGCGGCTCGAGGACCGCGACCCCGGGTGGAGGGGCGGCCCGACGCTCGAGGCGCTCCTGCGTGATGGACGCGAGGGCGACGCGCGCAAGCACCTCGGCGGGCTCGTCGAGCGGCTCTCGGACGCGCAGGAGCGGTTGTGGGCGAGCGACCGCTACGCGCTGCTCGTGATCTTCCAGGCGATGGACGCGGCGGGCAAGGACGGGACGATCGAGCACGTCTTCTCGGGCGTGAACCCGCAGGGGGTGCACGTCTCGAGCTTCAAGCAGCCCTCGGCCGAGGAGCTGGACCACGACTTCCTGTGGCGGTGCGTCACGCGGCTGCCCGAACGTGGCCGCATCGGCGTGTTCAACCGCTCGTACTACGAGGAGGTCCTCGTGGTGCGGGTGCACCCGGAGTTCCTCGACGCTCAGCGGCTCCCCGACCGGCCGGGCGGCAAGCGCCTGTGGAAGCAGCGGTACGAGAGCATCAACGCGCTCGAGCGCCACCTGGACCGCAACGGCACGAAGGTCGTGAAGTTCTTCCTCCACGTCTCGAAGCGCGAGCAGAAGGAGCGGTTCCTCGCGCGGCTCGATGAGCCGGACAAGCGCTGGAAGTTCTCGGTCGGCGACGTGGACGAGCGCGCGTTCTGGGACGACTACCAGCGCGCGTACGAGGAGGCGATCTCGGCGACCTCCACGCCGTGGGCGCCGTGGTACGTGATCCCCGCGGACCACAAGTTCGTGATGCGGGCGCTCGTCGCGGGTGTGCTCGTCGACACGCTCGACGGCCTCGGGCTCGAGTTCCCGATCGTCGGCGAGGACAAGATGGCCGAGCTCGCGGAGGCGCGCCGCCGGCTCGAGGCCGAGTAGCCCCCGGCGCCGCGGGCCCTTCGGCCTCGCCGGCGGCGGTCGGGCGCGGCCACGATGCCGGCGTGACCGACGTTTCGTACGTCTCGGGCCCGTCCGAGCGACCGCTCCTCGCTCGCACGATCGGGCAGGAGCTGGACCACGCGCGGCGGCTGCACGGCGGGCTCGAGGCGCTCGTCGCCCGGCACCAGGGCCTGCGGTACACGTACGCCGAGCTCCACGCCGAGGCCGAGCGAATGTCGCGCGCCCTGATGGCGCTCGGCGTGCGCGCCGGCGACCGGGTGGGCATCTGGAGCCCCAATCGGGCCGAGTGGGTGATCACGCAGTACGGGGCCGCGAAGGCCGGCGCGATCCTCGTGAACGTGAACCCGGCGTACAAGACGCAGGAGCTGGGCTTCATCCTGGACCGGGCGGGCGTGTCGGTGTTGGTCTCGGCGCGCGCGTTCCGCTCGACCGACTACGTCACGATGCTCGAGCAGGTACGCCCGGACCTCCCGGGGCTGCGGCACGTCGTGCTGCTCGGTGATGCGCCAGAGCGCTGGGCGACGTCGTGGGACGCGTTCCTCGCCCGGGCCGACGAGACCTCGCTCGAGGACCTGCGCGAGCGCGAGGCCACGCTGGACTTCGACGACCCGATCAACATCCAGTACACGAGCGGGACGACCGGACAGCCGAAGGGCGCGACGCTCTCGCACCACAACATCCTGAACAACGGGTTCTTCGTCGGGGAGCGCGAGCGCCTTGGCCCGAGCGATCGGATCTGCGTGCCGGTGCCCTTCTACCACTGCTTCGGGATGGTGATGGGCAACCTCGCGGCGCTGACGCACGGGTCGTGCGTCGTGATCCCGTCCGCGACCTTCGATGCCGCCGCGTGCCTGGCGGCCGTGCAGGAGGAGCGGTGCACCGTCCTGTACGGCGTCCCGACGATGTTCATCGCCGAGCTCGACCACGCGGACTTCCACACGTTCGACCTGACGAGCCTGCGGACCGGCATCATGGCGGGCTCGCCGTGTCCGGTCGAGGTGATGAAGCAGGTCGTGGACCGCATGCACATGACCGAGGTCACGATCTGCTACGGGATGACCGAGACCTCCCCGGTGTCGTTCCAGTCGCTCCCCGACGACGACCTGGACCTGCGTGTCTCGACGGTCGGGGCGATCCACCCGCACGTCGAGGCGAAGATCGTCGACCCGGTCACCGGTCGGACGATCCCGCGGGGGGAGCCGGGCGAGCTCTGCACGCGCGGCTACCTCGTGATGCTCGGGTACTGGAACGACCCGAACGCGACGCGCGAGACCGTCGACCGCGCCCGGTGGATGCACACCGGCGACCTGGCCGTGATGCGCGAGGACGGCTACGTGAACATCGTCGGCCGGATCAAGGACATGGTGATCCGCGGCGGCGAGAACATCTACCCGCGCGAGATCGAGGAGTTCCTCTACACGCACCCCGCCGTCGCCGACGTGCAGGTGATCGGCGTTCCCAACGAGAGGTACGGCGAGGAGATCTGCGCCTGGGTCCGCCTCAAGGAGGGGGCCGAGGCCTCGGGCGAGGACCTGCGGATCTACTGCAGGGGCAAGATCGCGACGTACAAGATCCCGCGGTACGTCCTCGTCGTCGACGGGTTCCCGATGACGGTCACCGGCAAGGTCCAGAAGTTCCGCATGCGCGAGATCTCGATCCGCGAACTCGGCCTGGAGAAGGCCGCTGCGGCTTCGACGGCCTGACGGCCGTTTGACCCCGCTGGGGACGTCTCGCTAGCGTCATCGCCTCGCGTTCCGGGAGGCAGAGGCGTGGACACGTACCTGTGGCTGAAGCTCGTGCACATCCTCGCCGCGATCGTCGCCGTCGGCGCGAACGTGACCTACTTCGTGTGGCTGCGGCGCTCGGGAACCGACCCCGTCCGCGAGGCCGAGATCCTGCGCGGCGTCCGCGCGATCGACCGGCGGCTGGCGAACCCCGCGTTCGTCGTCCTGCCGATCACCGGGATCCTGATGGTGCTCGACGGCGACCTCGGGTTCTCGACGCTCTGGATCGCCGCGGCGATCGGACTGTACGTCGCACTCGGCGTGATCGCCGGTGCCTGGTTCGGGCCGGCGCTCCGGCGCCAGGCCGAGCTCGCGTCCGCGAGTGCCGATCCGATCGACTACGGCGCGGCGGCGCGCCGCACGATGATCTCGGGCTCGGTGACGATGGTCCCGATCGCCGCGATCCTCTACCTGATGGTGATGAAGCCTGGGTAGGCGGCGCCGGGTGGGCCTTGACGGACCTCGTGAGAAGCGTAGCCTCTGCGGATTGCTGAGATGGAACGGCGTTGGGCGACGAGGCGGGTGGTCGTGGCGCTGACCGCCCTCGGGATCGCCGCGCTCACCTTGACGCCGGCGACGGCCGCCCCGGTCGACTACCTCCTGGTCTTCGGCGACATGCACAACCACACGCGGTACTCGGACGGATGGGAGGGGACGCCGGCGGACGCGTACGTCCACGCGCGCGCGTCCGGCGCCGACTACCTCGCGACGTCCGACCACAACTTCATGCTCACCCAGGACGAGTAGGACCGGACGAAGCTGCAGGCGACGCAGCAGGCGACGCAGCAGACCGACGGGGACTCCGTGGCGCTCGCCGCGTCCGAGTACTGGATCACGAACGGGTTCGGCGAGGTGATCGTGCTCGACCACGAGGGCATCCGGACGAAGGCGAACTGGCGCGGGCCACGCACCTCGCTCTCGCGGCACGAGGTGATCGCAGACTTCTACGACTGGCTCGCCGACCGAGGCGCGATCGGGCACTGGCCGCACCCGGGGCTCTACGGCGATCTCGATCGCCTGAAGCACTACACGCCGGAGCGCGACGCGGCGATGTCGAGCATCGAGATCCACAACTACGGGAGCTGGGTCGGCGCGCCCGCCAGATGGGGTGTCCACGACTACGAGGAGTGGTACGTGCTCGCGCTCGACCGCGGGTGGCACGTGATGCCGGCCGCCGTCTCGGATACGCACAGCCCCGACTGGATCTCGGGCTCTCCCGTACGCACGGTATTCCTGGTCGGGTCCCCTGTCGCCCGGCGCGATCTACGACGCGATGCGCGCGAGCCGCGGGTACGCGACGCTCGACGGGAACCTGCGCGTGCGCTACACGCTGAACGGCGAGGTCATGGGCTCCGTCCTTCCGGCGGGGGGCTCCTCGTACACGGCGACGATCGAGATCGCGGATCCGGACGGCACGCAGGAGGACGAGGTCACGCTCGTCGAGCTGGTCTCGGACCACGGCGCGGTGGTGGCGAGCGAGGCGACCTCGGGGACCGACGTGACGGTCTCGTTCGACGTGTCCTCCAGCACCTCGCGCTACTACTACGTCCGCGTCACGACCGCCTCGGACGTGACGGGCGGCCCGGGCGTCACCGCGTGGACCGCCCCGGTGTGGACCGGGCGGTGACCTCGAGCGCCGAGGGATGCAGGAACGGGACGAGCGGCTCCCGGTCCGTCCGTAGGAGCTCCACGAGCGACGGCGGGGTGATGACGGTCGCGGCACCACGCTCCGGTCTGGGCACCGCGGCGTCGTAGCCCGCGGGCGTCCACCGCAGCAGGCGCTCGCCGAGCACGAGGCGCGGCTCCGCGTCGTGCAGGACGAAGGCGCCGTCGGGCAGGTCGCCGACGTCGGCCCGGTGGAGCCGGCGCTCGCCGGTCCGAACGTCGATGCGCTCGGAGTGGAGACGCGCATCGACGGCGTCCACCCCCGTCTCGCCGGGGTGGATCTCGGCCCAGAGGTCGACGAGCGCGCGATGGTCGTCGTGCCGGCAGAGCGCGCACGGGCGGTGGCCGGCCGCGAGCGCCGTCGCCTCGTCCAGGAAGAAGAGCTCGGTGAACCGCCCGGGCTGCAGGAGCGGGCCGCGGTGCCAGCCGCGGAACTCCAGCCGGCAGGCGATCCACCGCCGCACGGCGTAGCGGCGCCGGATGCGCCCCTGGTCGTCGTGGAGGCAGCCCCGGTTGCCGTACACGAGCCCCCACGCCGGGTGCGCGATCAGCTCGCCCATCGGCGTCACCCGGTTCCGCAGCGGCATCGGCCCACGATACGGGTTGCACGAACCGCCCGGCGGTGGCGGAATGGACACGACGCGGGAGGTGCAGCGATGGGTGCTCGGCGATCCACGCCGGTGGCCGACGCGGTGGCGGCGGTCCTCGGCCCAGACCTACCGATCGCGGTCGAGACCTACGACGGTGGTCGGATCGGGCCGGGCGACGCGCCGGCCACGCTCACGATCCGCTCGCCGAACGCGATCCGACGCATCGTGACGGCGCCCGGCGAGCTCGGGGTCGGGCGCGCCTACGTGGCGGGGGAGCTGGAGGTCGAGGGCGACGTCTACGCCGCGCTGTCGTCGATGCGCGAGCGCCTGCCCTCGGCGCGGATCGGACCGCGGGCGCTCGCCGGCATGGCGCGGATCGTCGGGACGGAGGGACTGCGTCCGTTGCCGCCCCCGCCGGAGGAGGCCCGACTCCGTGGACGTCGGCACTCGAGGCGGCGGGACGCCCAGGCGATCGCGCACCACTACGACGTCTCGAACCGCTTCTACGAGCTGGTGCTCGGGCCGTCGATGACGTACTCGTGCGGCGTCTGGGCACCGCCCGAGATATCGCTCGAGGAGGCGCAGGCCGCGAAGTACGAGCTGATCTGCCGCAAGCTCGGGCTCCGGGAGGGCATGCGGTTGCTCGACGTCGGCTGCGGCTGGGGCGGGATGGCGATGCACGCGGCACGGCACCACGGGGTGCGGGCGCTCGGCGTGACCCTCTCGCGCGCGCAGGCGGACCGGGCCCAGAAGGCCGTGGCCGAGGAGGGCCTGGCCGACCGCGTCGAGATCCGCCTCCAGGACTACCGCGACGTGCGCGACGGGCCGTTCGACGCGATCAGCTCGATCGGCATGTTCGAGCACGTCGGGTTTCGGAACCTCGGGCTCTACTTCCGCCGGGCGTACCGCCTCCTGCGGCCCGAGGGCCGGATGCTCAACCACGGGATCAGCCGTCCGGCGGTCCGGCGGCGGCGGTCCGGAGCCCGGCCGCCCGTGACCCGCGCCCGGCTGCGCCGGAACAGCTTCGTGGACCGGTACGTCTTCCCCGACGGCGAGCTCCACGAAGTGGGCGCGGTCGTGTCGACGATGCAGGCCGCCGGGTTCGAGGTCCGGCACGCCGAGAGCCTCCGCGAGCACTACGCCCTCACGCTGCGCGCGTGGGTGCGGAACCTCGAGGACCATTGGGACGAGGCCGTGGCCGAGGCCGGCGCGCCGCGCGCCCGGATCTGGCGCCTGTACATGGCCGCATCGGCGCTCAACTTCGAGGCGGGCAGGACCCAGGTCCACCAGATCCTCGCGGTGCGGAGCCCCGGTGGACGCAGCGGGATGCCGCTCCGCCCCGACTGGTGAGCCGGATCAGCGGATCCAGCCTCGGAACGCCTCGAGCAGCGCCTGCTTCTGGTCCTCGGGGATCTGTTCCTCGCGGACCATGCCGGTGAGACGGATCGTCTCGCGCATCTGCTCCAGGTAGGTGGTGCACCCGTCGCAGAGCGCCAGGTGCTGCTCCACGCGGCGACGATCCTTGGGGGACAGGGCGTCCTCCAGGTAGTCGGTGACGAGCTCGACGAGCTCGTGGCACGTCAGAGGTCGCTCGCTCACGTCGTCTCCGTTCCGCCGGTCAGGTAGTCGTGCAGCTCGCGACGCACCCGCGAGCGCGCCCGATGCAGCAGGACCCGCTGATTGATCTCCGACAGGTCCAGGGCGGTACGGACCTCCTCGGAGGTCCACCCCAGGACGTCGCGGAGGCGGATCACCTCCGCCTGCATCGGTGGGAGGGCGTCGATCGCTCGGCCGATCCGCCCGAGCGTCTCGTCGCCGATCAGCCGGTCCTCGGGGACCTCGGTCCACGCGTCGGGGAACGCCCGCCAGCCGCCCGGGAACCGGCCTTCGGCGCCCTGGAACCACGCCGCATCCACGCCGGCGTTCCCCTCCTCCTCCCCGGTGAGCGAGGAGAACGGCACGCTGCGACCCTCCGTCCTGGCTCGCGTCTTCGCGATGTTCGCGACGATCCGGTACATCCACGTCCGGAGCGACGAGCGGCCCTCGAACCGGTCGAGGCCCTTGACGATCCCAAGCCAGGCCTCCTGCACGGCCTCCTCGGCCACCGCGCGGGACGAGCAGTACATGCGCGCGATGCGCAGCATGGCCGCCTGGTGCTGCTCGACGAGCATCATGAACGCCGTCTCGTCCCCGGCGCGCAGCCGCTCGACGATCGCCAGGTCGGGCTCGGACGCCAGGATCGGTGGGTCCCCCACGGGGACGAAGCGTACGCTCCTCGGCTCGCGGGTGCCGAGCGGAGGCGGAGGGTCCTCGAGAACCCTCCGCCTCAGGTCGCTCGGCCGCACGGTCCGGATCAGACGGCCACCAGTCCCGCGCCGCCCGCCGGAAGGCCCGATGCGCCGGGGATCGAGCTGAGCGAGCCGTCGCCGGCGTCGACCTCGAACCCGCTGATCGAGCCGGAGCGGCTGTTCAGCACGTACAGGAACCGGTCCCGCCTCGACAGGTCGAGGTCGACCGGACCGGGATCGGTGGCGCCGTTCGCGCCGTTCCCCACGAGCGCGATCGAGCCGTTCGACGCGATCGTGTACTGGCTCACGTTGGCCGAGCCGGCGTTCGCCGTGTAGGCGAAGCGACCGTCGGACGTGATCGCGACCCAGCACGCGGCGGCTTGGCCGTTCGCGACCGACGGGCTGATCACCGTGAGCTTCCCCGCGTCGCCGACCCGGTACGAGGATGCGGCGCTCGCGGGCGCCTCGGAGACGACCAGACGGCCGTCGGTGTCGAACGCGAACCCGAACGGGACCGCGCCGACGGAGGGCTGGACCTTCGGGCCGTTCGCCCGTCCGTTCCGTCGGACGACGTACGTGTCGATGCTGTTGGTCGCCTTCTCGGTGACGGCGAGGATGCGGCCGCTCGGGGCGAACGACACCTGTGCCGCGTCGACGCCGGTGCCCGACAGCGGACGCGTCGAGCCGGAGAGGTTCTTCAGCGTCGCGTCGTCGGTGATCCGCAGGGCCTCGATCGTGTCGTCGCCCTGGTTGAGGACGTACACGAGGCGGCGGTGGACGGTGACGCTCACCGGCCGATCGCCGACCGGCTGCACGTCCGCGAGGTGCAGCCCGTCGTCGGAGATCTCGAACAGCGACACGTCGTCGCTCCCGGCGTTGACCGCCAGCAGCCACCGCCCGCTGGTCGAGATGGCGACCGAGCCCTGACTCCCGACGCCGGTCGGCGCGTTCCCGAGTCCGCCGGTGGCGACGGTCTCCTCGAGCGTCAGACCGCCGTCGGCGTCGCGCGCGAACGAGACGATGGCATTGCCGTCGGCGCCGTTCGTCTGGACGTAGACGTGCCCGACCGGCTCGTCGGCCGCGGCCGGGGAGGCGGCCGCGAGCGGTACGAGCGTCAGGATCGCAGCCAGGCCAACCATGCGGGCCCATCGCGAGACGCGCGTCATATCTGTCTCCTTCCGTTTGTCGTCGGTGACGCCGGGATCCGTCAGCGTCGAGGGCATGCCGTTCGAGGGGACTGTCTCCCCGAGCGTGGAGCCGTTACAGCGCAGAGAGGCGTGGACCCTCGTCCCTCCCGGACAGGGTCGCCGGTCCCATCCAGCGGCCCGTGCGCGCGACGACGATGGTGAGGACGGATCGAGGGGAGGGATCCCATGCCCGCTGCAGAGACATCGTTCGGCTGGGTCGAGGGCACCATCGCGTTCGGCGCGATCGCGCTCGTCGCGTTCCTCGTGAGCTGGGTCGTGACCGACCGGCTGCACGTCGCCCGGACGCCCTACGTCGCGATCCTCACGGTGGTCGCCCTCGGGCTGGGCGCCGCCTACCTCGCGTGGTCCGGGACGACGCTCGAGGGGCTCCTGATCGACGACTGGGCACTGGGGCTCGTCGCGGGCGTGGTCACCGCCGCGGTCGTCGTGCCCCTCGTGCGGAGGCTCCCGTCACATCCCCATCCTGCCGGCGGGGATCTCGTGGGCGCCTTCGCGTGGGAGGGCG
Organism: Actinomycetota bacterium; assembly: GCA_035762085.1. GTDB lineage: Bacteria > Actinomycetota > UBA4738 > UBA4738 > HRBIN12 > HRBIN12. Next base: position 42,757 of record DASTPT010000069.1, read on the forward strand.
TCGTGTACGGGATCGGCGAGGGCGTGCTCCTCGCCACCCTGCCGGTCCTGAGCGTGTGGCAGGCGGCCGACGACCTCGGGTGGACCGAGGGGACGTGGGCGAGGGTCGGCGCAGGTGTCCTCGCGATCGTCGGCGCGCTCGTGGTGATCGCGGTTCACCACCTCGGGTACGCCGAGTTCCGGGCTCCCGGTGCCCGCCCGAAGCTCGCGGGCACGCTGGTGGGCTGCGGGCTCCAGGCCGTCGCCTTCCTCGTGACCGGGAACGTCCTGGCCCCCGTCGTCGCTCACATCGCGCTCCACTTCCAGCTGATCCTCCGCGGCTCGGAGATGCCGCCCGTGACGATCGGGCCGGCGGTCGGCCGTGCGACCTGAGGAGCCGTGCGACGGGCACCCGCGACGCCTCCCCGCGGTTCAAGGAAGTGGTGCATCGTCGCCGGCTGTGTGGATGCACCATCTCGAGCTCGACGGTCCTGACGGCGTCGACGACGAGGTCGTCGGGTGGCGCCGGGAGAGCCCGGACGCGGCCGGCTGACCCGAGTCCCCTCCTTCCAGCGTCCTTCCAGCCCGCGTCCCACGGTCCTCCAGCGAGGTCCCGCACGCTCCGACTCGACATCCCGGAGGGGGATGCCGAACGGAGCGGAAGGAGGACGTCATGGCAACGACCGTCGTGAAGCAGGGGTCGGTGCCCGGGGAGCGACCGATCGGATGGGCGCTCATGGGCCTGGCCGCGCTCGCACTGGCCGCGGTGACCGTCGCTGCGGTGTCGGTGCTCTCGCAGGGGCCGGCGAGCTCGCCCACCGAGGCGCGCCCGGCGACCCGGGTCTACACCGCGGATGAGCGGGCGGCGATCCGGCTGGTGGCCGACGGGGTGCTGCCCGAGAGCATCCTGGACGCCGAGCCGTTCCGGACCAAGCAGCTGGTCGCGCAGGGGCTGATCCCCGCCGAGACCCTGATCCCGAAGGCCGTGGGGCCGGCGCCCCTGTACTGCCCTGAGGAGCGGGCCCTGATGGCGGCGGTGGCGGCGGGCGTCGTGCCGGCAGAGGCGCTCGAGGGCGAGCCGTACCGCACGAAGCGGCTCGTCGCCCAGGGCCTGATCCCGCGGGACTCCGTGGACCCCTGCTGGTAGCGCGCCGCGAGGGCGCCGGTCGTCGAGGCCGGCGCCCTCCGCTCACCCGTCGTCCGGCCAGGCGGCGTCGATCTCGGCGAGGATCCGGTCGAGGCTTCCCGGGCCCTCGGCCACGTACCGCACGATCGCGTCCCAGAAGGCGCCCGCGCCGATCGCGGGAGGCATCAGATCGGACGCGTCGAAGCGGAACGTGTCCGCCGCGAGCGCCGCGCTCAGGTCGCCTGCTCGCTCCCGCAGGTGAGGCGGATAGCGCTCGCCGTCGAAGCGCCGGTTCGCGCTGAAGAAGCCGACGTCCGATGCCGCCAGGTCTGCTCCGAACTCGGGACCGACCAGGAACCGGATCAGCTCGCGCACCTCGGGCCGATCCGAGAACGCGGAGACCATCTCGCCGCCGCCGACGAGGGTCGGTGCGTCCCGGGTGGCGGGCGGGAAGGCGAAGGCGTCGGTGGTCACTCCGTCCGACCCCTCGGGGATGAACGCGGTCGCGAAGTCCGCCTGGAGGTACAGCCAGCAGCGCGGCTCCCGACTCAGCATCGGCCACTGCGCCTCGGCGAACGGCGTGTCGAGCGCGCCCCCCGGTCCTCCGAGGACGGTGCCGTCCCCGAACACCACGTCCCCCCACCGGGCGAACGCATCGCGGACGACGGGGCTGTCGAACGGCATCTCGTGGAACGCCCAGCGGTCGTACGCGTCGAGGCCGGCTTCCGCGAGGACGAGGTTCTCGATCCAGTCGGTGCCCGGCCAGCCGTCCGCGGAGGCGGACTCGAGCCCCATGCACCAGGGGGTGCGCCCATCACGCCGGATCCGATCCTCGAGGCGGGCCAGCTCCCCCAAGGTCCGGGGGACCCGATAGCCCGCCTCCCGGAACTCCGGTTCCGGGAACCAGACCAGGCTCTTCAGGTTCAGCTTCGCGAACGCGCCGTACATGCGGCCGTCGTCCGCCGGCCAGGATCCGTCGGTCCCGAGCGTCCCGAGCGAGACCAGGTACGGGCTCTGGTCCGAGGTCAGGCGCTCCCGGTCGAGGAACGCGCCGAGGTCGACCAGGTGTCCCTGGCGGCCGAGGTCGATCACCGAGCCCGGGGACGTGAACGCCACATCCGGCGGATCGCCCTCGGCGAGCTCGCTCGTGATCCACGCCTGGATCTCCGGGAAGTCCACGGTGCGCACCTCGATCCCGGTCGCGGCGGTGAACCGATCGAGCTCGCGACGGAAGGGCTCCAGCATCTCGGGATCCTGCTGCGCGCCGTACAGGACGGTGACCTCGGTGCCCGAGAGCGGAGGCCCCGCCGACACCCGATCCGTCGGCGCGAGCGGCTCGGCGCGGACCCCCGCCCGTTCGGCCGGAGCCAGCGCCGGGCAGATCCCGCCGAGGTATCGTTCGCACGCCGCCGGCGTGAGCGGAGGAGCGTGCGACCTGGCGTGCTCCGCCAGCTGCGGGAGCGGCAGGTCGAGCACCCCCCGGGTTCCGAACGGCGCCGCGACCACGGCCGTCGGCCCGTCCGCCGCGGGGTATCCGATCCGCGCCTCCTGGATCGCCCAGTGCAGGGCCTGGACGGTCTCGGTCGGCACGGGGGCGTCGATCGACGCGCTCAGATCCACGGCGCGCAGAGCGAGGGCGAGCCCGAGCTCCGGATCGGACCGCAGCAGGGACAGCACGTCGCCCGTGAGCCCGGCGATGACGGCCTCGTCCCGCCGCCGCTCGGCCTCCGCGCTCCGGTTCGCGGCGATCACCGTGAGGGCCGATGCGACGATCGACGCGGCGGCGAGGACACCGACGAGGACGCGCATCCGCCGGACCGAGCGCCGTTCGAGCGAGCGCTCGCGCTCGATGCGCTCGCGCTCGGACTCGACGGCGGCCTCATGCCTGCCGAGACTCTCCTCCACGAACCGCCGCTCCTGTCCGCCGAGCGCGACGTGTGACTCGGACGTCCACGCCGCGACCCGCTCCAGCCTGGCCCCCGAGAGCAGGAAGCTCGGCTCCATGCCCGAGGCGACCCACTCCTCGGCGGCGGCGGCGAGCCGACGGTGGGTCCGGACGTCCTCGCGCGCCTCGTCGACCCACCCGCGGTACCGCTCCCACGCATGGATCAGAGCCTCGTGCGCGAGCTCGACCGTCGGCTCGCGCGTCGCCACATCCCGGTCGAACGACACGAGCCGGTGCCGGCCGAACGCCTCGATCACCGCGTCCATCGTGCCTCGGTCGAACTCGAGCCCGCCGAGCTCGGATCGCAGGACCCGCCGCCGCGTGTCCTCGGCCCCCTCGCCGAGCGCGACCAGCCGCAGGAACAGCTGCCGACACGCCTCCCGCCCCTCGTCGTCGAGCGCCGAGAACAGATCCTCGGCGCGTCCGGCGAGGGCGCCGGCGACGCCGCCGACCGCGCGATACGCGGCCACCGTCATCACCCCGTCCTCGTGTCGGTCGAACAGCTCCGTGAGCGCGTACTGGAGGAGCGGCAGGGCGCCCGCATGGTCGCCGGCGTCGCGCACGAGCTCGGCGACGAGGCCGGGCTCGAGCGAGACGCCGACCCGCTCGGCCGGCGCAGCGACGGCGCGTTCGAGCTCCTCGGCGGTCATCGGGACGACCGCCTGGGTGCGTGCCGCGAGCAGCGGACCGAACCGCGCGTCGAGCAGCGGCCGATCGTAGAAGTCCGCGCGCAAGGCGACGATCGCGCGCAGGCGCGACCCCGGCTGCGTCGTCGCGTGCGCGATCGCGCGCAGGAACGCCGAGCGCTCGTCTTCCGACGCCGTCTGGGTGAACAGCTCCTCGAGCTGGTCGACGAGCAGCACGAGCTCCGTCGTCCCGTCGGGCGGCAGGATGCGGTCGAGCGCCAGCATCAGCCCGCGCTCGTCGCGCCGGAGCAGCTCGGCCAACCCCGCCGAGGGCGGATCGACGGCGACCCGGAGCAGCGCCGCCTCCAGCGCCTCGAACGGCTGCGGTCCCGGCGTGAGCTCGGTCACGAACCACGTCGCCGAGCCCGGGAGCGCGCCCCGCCGGAGGGCCGGGATCACCCCGGCGCGCACGAGCGAGGACTTCCCCGAGCCCGAGGGGCCGACGACCGCGACGAACCGCGACCCGTCGGCGTCCTCGGCCATCCTGGTCACGACGCGCTCGACCATCCGCTCGCGTCCGAAGAAGTCGTCCGCGTCGGGCTCGTCGAACGGGCGGAGACCTTTGTACGGGTTCGTGACCTCGATCGCCCGGCCGGTGGCTGCCGCGCGCCCTGTCTCGAGCGCGTGGCGGAACGCCGCCGCCACCGAGAGTGCGTCCTCGAAGCGCCGCTCCGGCGCCTCCTCGGTGGTGCGGCCGAGCACCGCCTCGACCGCCGGCGGCAGGTCCGGACGGGTCCCGATCGCCTCGCGCAGCAGCGAGCCGAGCGCGTCCACGTCGCTCGACGGCGTCGAGGCCGGCCCTGCGATCTGGAAGTCCGAGAGGTAGGCGTTCCCGTCCTCGTCGAACAGGACGTTCTCCGGCGTCACCTCGCCGTGGACGATCCCGCGACGGTGCGCGGTATCGAGCGCCTGCGCGACCTGCTCGAGGATGCGGGCGGCCTCCTCCGGCGCGAGCGGTCCCTCGCGCTCCAGCCGCGCACGGAGGCTCCCACCGAGCAGGAACCGCATGACCAGGTACGCGCCGTCCGGGTCGCGCCAGTAGTCGTACAGCGGCACGACGTGCGGATGCTCCAGCCGGGCGACGGCCGCCGCCTCGTGCTCGAAGCGGCGCACGAACGCCGGATCGTTCGCGAGCTCCCGGTGGATCGCCTTGATCGCGACCTCCCGACCGACCTGCGGCTGGTGTGCCCTCGAGACGACGCCGTGCCTGCCGGCACCGATCCGCTCGATCAGGCGGTAGCCACGGAGCGGCTCGCCCGCCGCCTCGAGCGCGGGATCCTGTCGCAGGATCCGCTCCTCGAGGAGCCGGAGCTCGGGGGAAGGATCGATCCCCAGCTCGTCGACCAGCAGCGTCCGCGCCCGCTGGAACGCCGCGAGCGCGTCGCCCTGCCGGCCCGACCGGTAGAGCGCCACCATGAGGTGACCCCACAGGCGCTCCCGGAACGGGTGGGTGCCGACGAGGGTCTCGAGCTCGGGCACCAGCCCCGGATGCCGCCCGAGCGCGAGATCCGCCGCGATCCGCTCCTCGAGCGCTGCCATGCGCGACTCCTCGAGGTGCGCGATCTCGGGGTCGAGGGACGGCTGCCCGGACAGGTCGTCCAGGGCCGGCCCGCGCCACAGGCCGAGTGCCTCGCGGAGCGTGGCCGCGGCGCCCGGCAGGTCAGAGGTCGCCAGACGGCGGGCCTCCTCGACCAAGCGCTCGAACCGCAGCAGGTCGACCTCGTCGGGGTCGGCGACCAGGACGTAGCCGGAGGATCGGTGCTCGATCCGCTCGGCGCCGAGCGCCTTCCGCAGGTGCCGGACGTAGGTCTGCAGCGTGTTGCGGGCGGTCTCGGGGGGCTCGGACGCCCAGACGGCGTCGGTCAGCCGCTCGACGGTGACGACGCGGTTGACGTTGAGCAGGAGCAGCGCGAGCACGGTGCGCTGCTTGGGACCGCCGATCGGGACGACCGCATCGGCGTCCCGGACCTCGAGCGGGCCGAGCAGCCGGAACTCCATCCGCGAACCCTAGGCCGCCGGGTGCGCGAAGGGAATACCCCGATCGAGCCCTTCCAGCGGTCTTCCAGCGACGGCTCCGGAGCTTCCAGCATGCCCGGACGCGGCGGAGCCGGGGCCGTTGGGCCCCGGCTCCGCGCGCGCCGCTCTCGGGCTAGCCCTTCTTGCGGACCAGCAGGAGGTAGTTCGCGTCGAACGGCGACTCGTCCGGCCGGTTCTCGAACGCGAGGTGCGAAGGCCCTGGTCACGGCCACTATGGGCGTGCGACCGAGATGGACGTCCCGCTGCTGTCGCCGTCCGGGTCGTGGTTGTCGCCGGATGCGTAGGACAGCCCCGACATCGCGATCGACACCACGCTGAACGTGA
>DASTPT010000070.1:0-12213 GCA_035762085.1 Actinomycetota bacterium
GTCGATGACCGGGCCGCTCGTGTTCCTCGCGGCCGCGACGGTCGCGGTCGGGTTCCTGGGGTTCGCGGAGACCGGAGCCCCGTTCTTCGACTGGGTGTTCCTCGAGGAGCCCGAGGAGGTCACCTTCGTCGCCTGGGTCGCCCTGCTGTCGGTCGGGGCGGCGGGGCTCGGGCTGCTCGGGGGGTGGGCCGTGTACCGGGACTGGCGGGCCGAGGACCCGCTGGTGGCGCTCGGCCCCGTCCACACGCTGCTGTCGAGGAAGTACTACCTGGACGAGATCTATTGGAACGGGATCATCCGCCCGATCCGGGACAACGCCGCGGCGTTCGTGAACTGGACGAACCAGGTCGTGATCGACGGGATCGTGAACGGCGCCGCGAGGGCGACCCGCGACCTCTCGGGCGGGATCAGGGCCTTCGACGAGGAGGTCATCGACGGGGCCGTCAACGGCCTCGGGCAGACCGCCGGGTTCACCGGCGGCCTGCTGCGCTACCTGCAATCCGGCAACGTCCAGCGCTACGCGGCGTTCCTGTTCGCCGGCGTGGTGATCCTGGCCGTCATCTTCACGAGGATCTGAGCAGCCATGGACATGACGAGGGAGTCCCGATGAACGCCTGGGAGGAGTCGGCCATCTCGATCGCGACCTTCCTGCCCCTGCTGGGGGCGCTGGTGATCGCGCTCGTGCCGAGGGAGCGGGACCGGCTGGTCCGGGGTCTCGGCATCCTGTTCACCGCCGCCGCGATGGTGGTCGCGATCGCGCTCGCGATCGACTTCGACTACGGCTCGGGCGCCCCGCTCCAGTTCGAGCTGAACACGGCGTGGATCCCGGCCATCGACGCCCGGTTCCACGTGGGGATCGACGGGATCAGCCTGCCGCTGTGGGTGCTCACCTTCGTCCTGTCGTTCCTGTGCGCGATCTACACGTGGCGGTACGTGCCGAGCCCGGGCAAGACCAAGGCCTTCCTCGCGCTCATGCTCCTGCTCGAGACCGGGATGGCCGGGACGTTCATCGCGTTCGACCTGATCCTGTTCTTCATCTTCTGGGAGCTGGTCCTGGTCCCGATGTACTTCCTGATCGGCATCTGGGGCAGCGCGAACCGCGAGTACGCGGCGATCAAGTTCTTCCTGTACACGCTGTTCGGGAGCATCTTCATGCTCCTGGGGTTCCTGGCGATGTACTTCCGGTCGGCCCCCCACACCTTCGACATCCTCGAGCTGCAGGCGTACGGCGCGGGCGGGGGCTTCTCGCGCACGTTCCAGCTGGTCGCGTTTGGCGCGGTGGCCCTCGGGTTCGCCGTGAAGGTGCCGATGTGGCCGTTCCACACCTGGCTCCCCGACGCGCACACCGAGGCGCCGACGATCGGCTCGGTGCTGCTGGCCGGGATCATGCTGAAGATGGGCACGTACGGGTTCGTCCGGATCGCCCTGCCGGTCCTTCCCGAGGGCGCCCAGGTCTACGCGCCGTGGATCGGGCTGCTCGCCGCGATCGCGATCGTCTACGCAGCGCTCGCGTGCCTGGCGCAGCGGGACCTGAAACGGCTCATCGCGTTCAGCTCGGTCGGGCACATGGGGTTCGTGATGCTCGGCATCGCGACGCTCACCACGATCGGGATCAACGCCGCGATCTTCGGCATGGTGGCCCACGGCCTCATCACCGGGATGCTGTTCTTCTGCGTGGGCTCGGTCTACGACCGGTACCACACGCGCGAGATCGCCGAGATCGGCGGCGGCCTGATGCAGAAGCTGCCGTACCTGGGCGGCGTGTTCGCGTTCGTCTCGATCGCCTCGCTCGGGCTGCCGGGGCTCGCCGGGTTCTGGGGCGAGGTGATGGCGCTGCTGTCCTCGTACAACCCGGCGGGCGTGCTCTCGGACCAGGTCGGGCTGTTCCGCGTGTTCATGGTCGCGGGCGGCATCGGCACGATCCTCACCGCCGGGTACTTCCTGTGGATGCTCCAGCGCGTGAACATGGGCACGGTCCCCGACCGGTGGCGCGAGACCGCGCTCCCGGACATCGTCGCGGTCGAGTGGATCTCGTGGGTGCCCCTGCTCGTCGCGATCGTCGCGCTCGGCGTCTTCCCGCGGCTGCTCCTGGGCATCACCGACGGCGCCGTCGAGTCCCTGATGCAACTGTTCGCGGGCTAGGTGCGGTCGATGAACCAGGCGATCGACTTCCACGCGATCCTGCCGGAGCTGATCCTGTCCGGCACGATCGTGCTGGTGCTCGCGGTCGACGCCTTCGTGAGGCGGCGGTCCTGGATCGCGATGCCGATCGGCCTGGTCGGCGTGGTGGCGGCGCTCGTGGCGACGCTGACGCTGGCGGGGGAGGATCGCTCGACGTTCGGCGGGTCGTTCGTCGTGGACGACTTCGCCGTGCTGTTCAAGGTGTTCTTCCTGACGGTCGCGATCGTCGTGCTGGCGCTCAGCCTGCGGTACTTCCGCGACGGCCGCGTCTACCAGGGCGAGTACTACTTCCTGCTCCTCACCTCGTTCCTCGGCTGTCTGATGATGCCCTCGTCTCGCGACCTGCTGGTGCTGTTCATCTCGCTCGAGCTGGTGTCGGCGCCGGGCTTCCTGATCGCGGCGTTCCGCAAGACGGACGTCCGCTCGAACGAGGCCGGCCTGAAGTTCTTCCTGATCGGGGTGCTCTCGACCGCCGTGATGCTCTACGGCATGAGCCTGATGTACGGCGTCACCGGGGAGACGAACCTGACCGAGATCGGCACGGCGCTCGCCGCCGGGCTCGACCAGGGCAAGGAGACCCTGTCCCTCGCGGCGATCCTGTTCATCGCGGTGGGGTTCGGGTTCAAGGTCTCGGCCGTGCCGTTCCAGTTCTGGGCCCCCGACACGTACGAGGGGGCGCCGGTCCCCGTCGCGGCGTTCCTGGCGACCGCGTCGAAGGCGGCGGGGTTCGCGGGCCTGCTGCAGCTGATGTTCGTGGCCTTCCCCGCGCAGTTCGAGTTCTGGACGCCGATCTTCGCGGTGCTGTCGATCCTGACGATGACGATCGGCAACTTCGTGGCGCTCCAGCAGCGGCAGACGGTGCGGCTGCTCGCGTACTCGAGCATCGCGCAGGCCGGCTACATGCTGCTCCCGTTCGCCCTGGTGACGGCCGACCAGGCCGCGAACGAGGAGGTGTTCGCGGCCGCGACGACGTACATCCTGATCTATGCGGTGATGACGCTCGGCGCGTTCGCCGTGGTGACCGCCCTGTCGCGCGAGTCGCGAGCGCTGCCGATCTCGGACTTCGACGGCCTGGCCAAGCGCGCCCCGCTCATGGCGGTGGCGATGACGGTGTTCATGGTCTCGCTGGCGGGGATCCCGCCGATGGCGGGCTTCTGGGCCAAGTTCGTGGTGTTCCGGGTGGCGATCGAGCGGGGAGGGATCGGCGTCCTACTCGCGGTGATCATGCTCGTGAACTCCGTCGTGAGCATCGTCTACTACCTGGCCATCCCGCGGGCGATGATCTTCCAGCCGCCACAGCGGGAGCGTCCGTTCGCCTCACCGGCCCTCGTCACCGGGGTGACGGTCGTGGCGATGGTGGCCGTCGTGGCGGTGGGGATCTACCCTGAGCTCCTGGCGCACTTCCCGCCGCTGTCGACGCTGGTCGGACGCTAGAACCCGCCGTCGCCGGTCGGCGAATGCCCCGTAAGGAGGGAACGACCCCATGATCGGCATCAACCGAGTGAAGACCTGGATCCTCATCGCCGCGATGGGCGGCCTGTTCGTCCTGATCGGCGCGATGCTGGGCGGCCGGAGCGGAGCGGCGATCGCCCTGCTCCTCGCGCTCGTGTTCAACTTCGCGATGTACTGGTTCTCGGGGAGCATCGCGGTGCGGGCGACGCGCTCGCGCCCGGTGACCGAGCAGGAGTACCCGCAGCTGTACCGGATCGTCCGGGAGCTGACGGAGGCGCGCCAGATGCCGATGCCCGAGGTCTACGTCTCGGACATGCTCCAGCCGAACGCCTTCGCCACCGGCCGGAACCCACAGAACGCGAAGGTCGCGGTGACGAAGGGCATCCTGCAGATCCTCGACGAGCGCGAGCTCCGGGGGGTCCTCGCGCACGAGCTCTCGCACGTGGCCAACCGCGACATCCTGGTCTCGTCGATCGCGGCGGCGATCGGGATGAGCATCACGTTCCTCGCTCGGTTCGCCCTGTTCTTCGGCGGCGACGACGAGGGCGGCGGCAACATCCTCGGGGTGCTGTTCGCCTGGATCCTGGCACCGATCGCCGCGGCGATCATCCAGATGGCGGTGTCGCGGTCTCGCGAGTACCAGGCGGACGAGTCCGGAGCGCTGCTCTCGAGGGACCCGGACGCGCTGGCGAGCGCGCTCGTGAAGCTGGAGGAGACGTCGAAGCGCGTGCCGGCGCCGTCGTCGCTGAGCCCGGCCGAGGCGCACCTGTTCATCATGAACCCGCTGCGCGGCGGCGGGGCGATGCGGAGCTTCGCAACGCTGTTCTCGACGCATCCGCCGACGGCGGATCGCGTCGAGCGTCTGCAGGAGATCGGCCGGCAGATCGCCGCCTCGTAGCCGCGTGACGCCGGGGGCGACGAGCCAGCGGGTCGCTCAGTCCATCGCGTCGAGGATCGCGCGGACGTCCTCGATCGTCGACCGCGGGTTCACGAAGCACAGCCGCGCGACCTTCTCGCCCTCCCACGACGTGGGCTGCACGAACGCGACCTGGGTCTCGAGCAGCCCGCGCCACCACGCCTCATAGTCCTCGGGGAGCCAGCCGAGCCGGCGGAACAGCACCACCGACAGCTCCGGCTCCATGAGGAGCTCGAGCTCCTCCCGCGCCCGGATCTCGGCCGCCGTCGCGCGGGTGACCCGGAGCACGGCCTCGACCGCGTCGCGGTACGCGTCGGTGCCGTAGGTCGCCAGCGAGAACCACAGGGGGAGGCCGCGGGCCCGGCGCGTGAGGTGGTGCGCGTAATCGCTCGCGTTCCAGTCCTGGGCGACGTTGAGCGAGTCGAGGTACGAGGCCTCCTGCCGATGAGCCGCCCTCGCCAGCGACGGATCCCGGTACACGAGCGCGCACGCGTCGAACGGCGCGAACAGCCACTTGTGCGGGTCCACGATGAACGAGTCGGCGCGCTCGATGCCCCGGAACCGCTCGCGGACCGAGGGCGCCAGCAGCCCCGCTCCGCCGTACGCCGCGTCCACGTGGAACCACAGCCCGCGAGCTGCGCAGACCTCGGCCACGCCCTCGAGGTCGTCGATCGTGCCGGCGTTCGTCGACCCGGCGCTCGCGACCACCGCGAACGGTCCATCGGCGTCCGCCGCCTCGAGCGCCGCCGCGAGCGCCGGGCCCGTCAGCCGCCCGCGTTCGTCGTGCGGCGCCGCGATCACGTCGGCGTCCATCACCCGGGCTGCCGAGACCACCGAGGAGTGCGCCGTGTCGGCGCACGCGACGCTCCAGCGCACGGGCCGCCCGTCGCGCCGGACCGCGGCCGCGTGCCTGGCCGTGACGAGCGCCGAGAGGTTCCCGGCCGTCCCGCCCGAGACGAACACGCCGCCCGCCCCCTCGGGGAGACCGGCGACGCCGGCGAGCCATCGCAGCGTCTCGTTCTCGGCCCAGACCGCTCCCGCTCCCTCGATCCAGGAGCCCGCGTAGGTGGAGGACGCGCTGATCGCCAGGTCGAAGAGCACGCTCGCCTTCGAGGGCGCGCCCGGGACGAAGGCGAGGAACGCCGGGTGGTCGGTGGAGATCGTCGCCGGCGCCAGCACCTCGGACCACAGCCGGAGGGCCTCGCGGCCGCCGATGCCCTCCGGGGTGATCGTCCGCCCGGCGCGACGCGCGAGCTCGTCCGCGGGCATCGGCCCGTCGAGCGGCGGCGGCGTCGAGATCCGCTCGCGCGCGTAGGCCTCGATCGCGCGCGCGAGCGCGTCGGTCTCGTCCGAGTCGTCGTGCAGCGCTACGTCACGAGCTCCTGCGTGAACTCCCCGAACGCGTCGACGTAGGTGCGGATGTCGTCCTCGGAGTGCTGGACCGAGATCGTCCATTGCTCCTCGTCGCCCGGGGTCATGAACAGGCCCCGGTTCACCATCCAGGTGAACGACGCGTAGAACAGCTCGGGGATCGTCTCGAGGAAGTCGCGGTAGTTCGTGAGCGGCTCCTTGCGGTACGAGACGCACCCCTTGGCGCCCAGGTCGACCGTGTGCGCCGGGATGCCGGACTCGTCGATCGCGCGCTGGCAGCCCTCGGCGAGCAACGTCCCCATCTTGCCGAGCTCGTCGTAGGCGTCGCGCGTCAGGACCTCGGTGAGCGCCGCGACCCCCGCGGCCGCCGAGAGCGGGTTGCCGTTGAACGTGCCCTGCTGGGCCGCGCCCTTGGCGACCCACTCCATGACGTTCGCGTCGCCGCCGAACGCCCCGATCACCGAGCCGCCGCCGAGCGCCTTGGCCCAGCACCCCAGGTGCGGCTGGACGCCGTAGCGCTCGATCGCACCGCCGTAGGCGATCGTGCCGCCGCACTTCACCTCGTCGAAGATCAGCACGACGCCGTGCTCGTCGCACAGGTCCCGCAGCGCCTGCAGGTACCCGGGCTTCGGGACCACGATGCCGACGTTCATCATCACGGGCTCGAGGATCAGCGCTCCGATCTGGTCGGCGTGCTCGCGGAACAGCTCCTCGACGGCCTCGGCGTCGTTGAACGGCACCATGATCGTGTCGTTCCACATCGACTGCGGGATGCCCTTCGAGGTGGGCTTGCTGGTGTAGGCGGCGCCGCTCGTGTCCGCGGCCTCACCGCCGACGCTGTGACGCACGCCGAGCGTGTCCGCCTCGGGCACGACCGAGAACAGGAGCGCGTCGTGGTGACCGTGGTACGAGCCCTCGATCTTCACGACGCGGTCCTTGCCGGTGGCGGCGCGGGCCACGCGGAGCGCGTCCATCGTCGCCTCGGTGCCCGAGTTCACCAGCCGGACCTGCTCGATGCCGAACCGCTCGCAGATCGCCTCCGCGAGCGTGACGGTCGCGGGGGTGGTGACGGCGAAGTGGATCCCCTGGTCGGCGACCCTCCGGATCGCCTCGACGATCTTCGGGTGCGCGTGGCCGACCACGTTCACCCCGAACCCGCCGTGGAAGTCGACGTACTCGCTCCCGTCGACGTCCCACACCCTCGAGCCTCGTCCCCGCTCCAGGTACACGGGGTAGGGGTCGTTGGCCTGGAAGTTCGAGGCGACCCCTCTGGGCAGGACCTTCACCGCCCGCTCGAACAGCGCCTTCGACTTCGGCGTGCGCTCGAGCAGGCGGGCCGCTTCCTTCTCGCCGATCTCCTCGGCACGGGCCTTCAGACGTTCGACGTCCACCGGTACCACCTCCCAGTCCACGGCAATCTACCTGCGGCTCCGAGGGGCCAGCAATACGACGGAGCGGCGCATCGGCGCCCGGGGATGGGACGACGCGGCAGGGGCTAGGGTCGGAAGTTCACGAACTGCAGGGCGAGCCCGAAGTCGTGCTCCTTCACCGCCCGGATGACGGCCTGGAGGTCGTCCTTGGTCTTGCCCGAGACCCGGACCTGGTCGTCCTGGATCTGGCTCTGGACCTTGACCTTCGTGCCCTTGATGAACTTCACCAGCTCGCGTGCCTTGTCCGTGCTGATGCCCACGTTGACGTTCAGGACCTGCTTGTAGGTGCCCTTCGCCGCGGGCTGGACCGGGCCGATGTGGACCGCCTTCAGGCTGACCTGGCGCCGGACGGCCTTCTCCTTGAAGACCTCGAGCGCGGCCTTGAGGCGGTCCTCGGTGCCCGAGCGGATCTCGATCAGCTTGTCGTCCTGCGTGATGGACGTGCCCGTGTCCTTGAAGTCGAAGCGCTGGGCGATCTCGCGCCGTGTCTGGTCCACGGCGTTCGAGACCTCTGGCATCGAGACCTGGGACACGATGTCGAACGAGAAGTCCGTCTTGGCCATGAACCCATCCTACCGAGGCTGAACGGCCCGGCCACCCTTGCTATCCTGGGTCCTCCGGGAGGATGCCCGAGCGGCCAAAGGGAGCGGTCTGTAAAATCGCCGGCTAAGCCTACGGAGGTTCGAATCCTCCTCCTCCCACCGTCCACCGTACTCAGGGGTGTTCTCATAACTGAGGCCCCTGACATCTCAGAACTGACGCCTTCTGGCCGCGATCGCGCGTGATCGTCGCTCCGTGAGTGGCGCCGGCCGCCTTCGACGCCGGTTCGGTTGTCGATTGGGTCCCTCACAGCGCGAAGGGCGCCATCGGGCCATGCTGATCGCGCCCTTGATCAGAGTTGATGTTGAGCGTTGAGCGAACCGGGTCAGGCCGGCGGTGGATCGGGACCGGTGGCCGAAGGCTCCGTGATGACGTCGGCCCAGGTTCCCTTCTTCCGCTTCCTGCGCGGACGCGGCATCTCGGCCTCGGCCGCCTCGACGGCGATCGGCAGCGACAGCGACATCTGCTCGAGCGTCAGGTGGATGACGAGTTCCCCAACGGCTCTTGCCTCGCCCACCGTTGAGGCAACCCACTCGATACGCGCATCTCGCTCCGCGAGCCAGCGTGAACTCACCCTCCATGAACGACTGAGCTCACGTCGTCCCTCGATGCGCCCGGCTCGCGGGTCCTCGAGGACGAGGTTGTCGGGCAGATCGTCGAGGGACACGCCCGAGTCGACGAAGTCGACGTACCTGCGAACGGTGCCGTCGCCGACCATGATCCGCTTGCCCGTCTCGGCCATGTGTAAGGCATAGCCGAACTCCGATACCCATGGCACTGACTTCCCCTTCCTCTGGCCAGCGGGAACCTTGAGACACCGAGCCCAGGAGCCCAGCCGAGAATCTGCGGCTCCTGGATGACGCGCGGCTCGAGGCTAGACCACTGCCGTTGTCCGAGACCCCAACCCGGCGAGGACCGGGGAGTCCGACCTGAACCCCTTGAAGGCGAGGTAGAAGCCGAGCGACAGCTCCCAGAACGCCTCCGGGATCGTCATCAGGCCGTCGATCGGGCTGCCGGTCTCGATCACGTCGAACATGACGAGGACGCCAGCGATGATGACCAGCGGGCCACCGATGAGTCCGAAGATCGACAGTCCACGAGGCACGAGCTGGGACTTATACATGAGCCAGCCCAGGATCAAGCCGTTCCCGACACCGACGAAGAAGCCCGGTCCCAGACGGAACGCCCATTCGTAGACCGCCTCCAGGCCCTGGCCGGTGGCCGCGTCCAATCCGCTCGGCGCGTCCTGCCGAAGCGTCGAGATCGCCAGCATGCACAGGATGCCGACCGCGATGAACACGCACTCCATCACACGGGCCGTCACGTAGGCCATCGCCCCCGGTTCGCTCACCCGCTTGTGGATCGAGTACGGCAACACGGCGGTCCCGATGTTGGAGATGATGAGGATCAGTTCCAGTAGGGCCCCGAACGCGATCAGGGCCAGGGCGTCATCCCCCTGGCCAAGCACGTACTCGGTTCCGTCCTCCAGAACCGGGTTGTACAAGATGAATCGCGCAGGGATCGAAGTCACGAAGGTGATGATCCAAAGCCACCCGGTGACATGCGCAATCCGCTGATAGTCCATGTGGCCCCTCCGTCGGCTGCGAGGGCACCGTACCCCAGGCCTCTTAATCAGGGCAATGTCACATCTGCTGGCCCCCTGCCCAAGTCGATTGCGGACGTCCACGACTCAATCAGCGAGGTGAGAGCCGAGGCCCCCCGCGGACCTCTCGATGTCGTCGATGACCTCGTGGCGCCGGACGGCGTCCGCTAGGTGGGAGTGATCGCTTCACGGACGCTCACCAGGAAACGGCCTCCTCTGACCTGCTGTGGGTACTCGCCTCCTTAACCTGTGGGTACTCTCCTAGAGGGGTGCCGTTGTCCCCGGTCAGGGGGTTCTGAGAACACTCCACTACGGGTGTTCTCATTACTGAGGGCCCCTGACATCTCAGAACTGGCACCTACGGCCCCTTCGACGCCCTGAACACAGTCGAGGGGGTCGTTCTCCCGCATCTGGTCCTTCGTCAGCGTGTCGATCGATGTTCGAACACGGCGAAGGGCGCCATCAGGCCATGCTGATGACGCCCTCGGTCAGTGGGTAGGTCGGTTCGGCGGGCCGCTCAGTCGGGCGGTGGGTCGCGCCCGACTAGGGAGCGCCTGGACTCGATGTCGGTCCAGGTTCCGCTCTTGCGCTTGGCGCGGCGCCTCGGCTTCCCCTTGCGGGCCTTCTCCTGCGCCCTCTTCGCCAGGAACGACCGGATCCGGTCGAGGTTGTACCCGACCAGGGTGAAGGCCAGCAGCAACGTCATCTTCGTCAGGCCGAACACGCGGAAGAACTTGTGCCCGATGTTCACGAACCCGCCCTTCAGCATCGCGTTGGCGCCATCGTCGCGAGCGGATGGGCGAGTCGAAACGAAGCCGCGCGATTCACGCGGACCGCGAATCATCCGGACGCCGCCGGGGCCGAAGCCCGTCACGCGCGATCGAACGTCGAACCACCGCCCCGGCCAATGGCCCTCGAGGAAGCGGGCGCGCTCATCCGCCGGGTCCTGACGGCCTGGCTCGAATCGCTCGCCGCCGGCGGCCCCTCGTCGTAGATCCCGATGGAGGAGGCATGCGACTTCGCGTCCCTTCGCCGGCTTCGACATCGGAGCCGAAGGGTCCTCGCCCCCGAGAGCGCCTGGCGGAAGGAGGTCGCCGGCAGATACCTCGCTCGAGCGTTCCACAAGGTGCCGCTCGCCGAGTTCCACATCCGAGAGCTCGTGCGAATCGAGGACGCACATCGAGTCGAGGACTTCCGGCGGTTGGATGAGCAGCCGTTTGTTCCGGCAGAGGCGCACGCCGACGGCGCGGTGGTCGAGGCCGCTGCCTTCCATGCGTTCGCGTGCGCGGTGGCCCACTGGTATGGACTACCCGAAGCCGACTACGCGACCTTGGCGGGCAAGCGATGGAACCGTCGTCTGGCAGAAGTCGCCGGCGGTAATCTCGGCGACCTCATCCGCTCGACTCCGAAGGAGAAGCCGTACCAGTTGAAGGAGAGGCCCGTCGCGTTCACCCGACCCGCTCTCGGACGGCGTCGCCGCCGAGCGCCTGATGCGCGAGCGCGAACACGAAGGGCTTCGCGACACTCATGATCGCGAACGGGTGGCGGACGTCGCCCGCTTCCCACACGCGTCCACCCGTGCTCACCACGGCGAGGCCGAACAGGTGGGGGTCGACCCCGGACAGGGCGGGGTACACGTCGGACAGGCTCCCCCAGGCGTCCGTGCGGAAGCGTTCGTGGGCATCGTCGACCGCTCGACGGACCTCGTCGGGCGTCGGCAGGGTGCCGGTGGAGACGAACCGCCGGAGCTCCTCGTTCATCGGCTCAGAGCCCCGTGATCGCATCGCCGACGAGTTTCACGCCGAACACCAGGAACAGGACGGACATCACGGTGGCGTCGTTCGCGGCTAGCCACCCCCGCATCCGTTCGAGGGTGACGGCGCCGCGCTCGCCCGCAGACACCCGGTAGCCGACGGCGAGTGCCACGGTGGACGAGGCCACCGCGGTGTAGAGGACGATCGCGACGACTCGATTGGCCCTGCTGAGCTCTTCGGAGGCGAGCACCGCGGCCGCCGCGACGTTCATCAGCAAGCTCTTCGGGTTCACGCCACCGAGGAGCACCGCGAGGCCGAACGCACCGGAGAGACCGATCGCGTCGATCCGGGCCATCCACCCGGGCATCGCGACGGCGTCGCCGGGTCGCGGGCGTCCACGCCAGGTCTTCACGGCGGCGACGAGCAGCAGCCCACCCAGGAGGAACCGGAGCACGACGAGGGTGGTCGAGGGAGCGTCGTCCGAGTCGAGGAGTCCCCAGGCCTCGGCGACCGCGGTGAGCAGAGTGAGGCTGCCGGCCACCCCGACGACACAGCCCGCCAGGAACGCGCCACCGTTCGGGATCGCGCGCCGTGAGAAGAGCATCGCGATCACCGCCACGATCGGGATCGGGCTGAGCGCGATCACGAGCGCGAAGGGCAGCATCTGGCCGAACGCGTCGCTCATGCGTCTGTCCTCGCATCGGATGCCGGAGTGCGGAGCGTACCGCCGGGGCAGCATCCGGCGGGAAGTCTACTCTCGAGGTAGCCCACGGCCTGTTCGTACCATTCGGCAACGTCGTACAGGCCTAGTCCGTAGTCGTCGTGAAGTGTCGTCATCGCGTTCAGCGAGGCTTGTGAGACGACCTCTCCGGCGCAGAACGCTCGCCACCAGCGCGCCAGAGAAGG
>DASTPT010000071.1:0-36635 GCA_035762085.1 Actinomycetota bacterium
AGCAGGTGGTCTGCGGGCCGGACCCCGAGCGCCACGTGAACGCGATCCGCGAGTACGTCGATGCGGGCTTCGACCACGTCTACCTCCATCAGGTCGGTCCGGACCAGGAGGGGTTCTTCCGCTTCTTCCGCGACGAGCTCCACCCGCTCCTTAGCGACGGGGGGATCGCCACCGCGTAGGGGCGAGCTCGCTCGCCGAACCCGGCTCCGCGTAGGCGGGAACGAGGGCGGCCGCCTCGGAGCGCGCCCGCCCCTCACCAGAGGACCGCAGGCGGTCGACCTCGCGCACGACATCGTCGGCCCCGATCATGAGCAGGCCCTCGGACGGCACGTCCGCGTGCGGGTCGCCGCTCAGCCCCGCCCACAGGACGCGATGCTGAGGCCGATCCCGCGGTGGTCCCCACCGAGCGGGCGACGTGGGGCCGAACAGGACCACCGACGGCGTGCCGAGGGCGGTCGCCAGGTGTGCGACGCCGGTGTCGCCGCACAGCACGACGTCGACGGCCGCCACGACCCTCGCGAGCGCGAGCACGTCGGTTCGTCCGGCGAGCACGTCCCGGTCGGAGACCCCGGCGCGCCGAGCCAGTTCGTGCGCCAGATCGCGCTCGGCGGCGGACCCCGTGACGACGACCCTTCGACCCTCGGCGAGCTCGTGGTGCGCGACCCGCGCCCAGCGCTCGACCGGCCATCGCCGGGCGGCGGTCGCCGCGCCCGGATGGATCAGCGTCGCGCCGGCGATCGCCGGGCCCGATCCCGGCGGCGGCTCGATGTCCAGCCGCGTCGGATCGCAGGCGATCCCCGCGGATCGCACGAGCCGGCACCAGCGCTCGACCTCGTGCTCGTCCTCGTCCCAGGCGGGCCCCCCGCGACTCTCGGGGACCTCGGGGTGGGCGAACGCGAGGAGCGCTTTCGGTCGCATCCCGAGCAGGAGCCGATGGCTCTGGGGCCCGCGGCCGTGCAGGTTCACGGCGACGTCGGGCGGCGTCACCGGCTCCATGTCGTCGAGCCGCACCTCGACGTGAGCCTCGAAGCCAGCGAGGGTCGCGAGCGGGGCGAGCGCCGCCGGTCCGGCGAACACGCGCCGTCGGTCCGAGAAGGCGTCGGCGAGCGCCCGGAGCGCCGGAACCGCGGTGAGGACGTCGCCGAGCCCGAGCGCCCGGAGCGCCAGCACGGTCGGGGGGTCAGCGTCCATCGAGGATCAGGTCGACCGCCTCGGTCAGGTCGTGCGCGACGACCGGGGCGGTCTCGACTTCCTCGCGCCGGGTGACCGGGTTGGGGACCAGGATCGCGCCGGCGCCGGCGGCCACCCCGGCCGCGACGTCCGCGCCAGTGTCCCCGACGATGACGCACTCGGACGGCGTAACCCCGAGGCGTCGCGCCGCCGCGACCACCATCCCCGGCGCGGGCTTGCGGCACCAGCATCCATCGCGTTCCCCGTGCGGGCACACGAGCCAGGCATCGAACGGCCCGAGATTGGCCTCGATCCGGCGGTGGACCCGTTCGACGTCCTCTGGGGTGATCCGCCCGCGGGCGACGCCGGACTGGTTCGTCACGACGGCGACCCGAAGGCCCCGGCGCCGGAGCCGGTCGACCGCCTCCCGCGCGCCGGGAACCGGCCGGACGCGACCCGGATCGCCGTTGTACGGGACGTCGTGGACGAGCGTCCCGTCGCGGTCGAACAGGACCGCCTCGACGCGCGTCGGGAGCCCGGCGCGGCCGTCGCCGGCCGCCGGCCACGGGCGCGGGTCGCGCGCGTATGACAGGAGACCGCGGAGCCGATGGAAGACGGCGAGCGGCGGCATGAGGACGCTCGTGGTCAGCATCGTCGCCACCTCGCGGGGTGTCCGTGGGCCCGGGGCGATCCGGGTCCACGCGAGCTCGGCGGTGCCGGCTGCCCAGATCGCGCCGGCCAGCGCCGCGACGCGGTGGCGCCTCGCGAGGAGCGCGCCGAGCGCCGCCGCGCCCGCGAGCGCCGTCGTCGCGTGACGCCGGAAACGCCCTACCGGGGCCCGGGCTCGCTTCCGCCAGGCGCGCCCGTGGCGCAGGCGCATCCGCACGTCGTCGGCGTTGCCTCGCTGCAGGCGCAAGCTCACCCACGGTTCCTCGGGCCGAACAGGGTGGTCGACGATCCGATTCCCGCGCGCCATCGTCCACCCCGTATCCATCAGCCGCAGCGCGAGATCGGCGTCCTCGCGGTAGGCGCTCGGGAAGCGCTCGTCGAGGCCGCCGACGGCCTCGAGCGCCTCTCGGCGGATCGCCATGTCCGCCGTGATCGCCACGGCCTCCTCCAGGCCCCGGACGTTGCGCTCCCAGTCGGTCGGGCATCGGTCGGGCGGGAGCGGAACGCGGACCCGCCCCTGGACCGCGGCGACCGACGGTCCCGCCGCCGCGAGGTCACGTTGCAGAGCCTCGGACCAGTCGTCGCTCGGCACGACGTCATCGTCGAGGAAGCAAACCCACGCGCAATCGGCGGCCCGGAACCCCTTGTTGCGCGCGGCGGCCGGGCCTGCGGCCCGTCCGCGCACGACCTCGACCGGTAGCTCCGCGTCGATCACCAGATCGCGCTCGGGTTCCCGGCGGTCGTCGACGACCACGACGCGGTGGGCTGGGATCCGCTGGCGCGCGAGGGCACGGAGCAATCCGTGGAGACTCGGCCGGCCGAGGGTCGGCACGACGACGTCGTAGGTGCCCGGGGTCACGGCGCCGGGACGGCGGCGAACAGCGGCGGACGCCGCACCAGCAGCGGTCCGATAGCGAGCGCGTCGATCGGCGCGGAACCGAAGCACTCGAGTGCGTCGCGCGGATCGTTCACCATCGGGCGCCCCGCCGTGTTGAGGCTGGTGTTCACGACGACCGGCACGCCGGTGCGGCGCTCGAACGCCTCGAGCATGCGGGCGACGAGCGGCTCCTCGCGAGGGTCCACCGTCTGGATCCTCGCCGTCCCGTCGACGTGGACGACGGCGGGGATGCGCTCGGCCCAGTCCGGGCGGACGCGGTGCGTGAACAGCATGTGAGGACTCGGGATCGGTCCTTCGAAGATCTCGGCCGCGCGGTCGGTGAGCACCATCGGGGCGACGGGGCGGAAGGACTCGCGGCCCTTCACCGCGTTCAGCCGGTCGAGGTTGGCGGCGGGGCGTGGGTCGGCCAGCAGGCTCCGGTGCCCGAGCGCCCTCGGGCCGTACTCGCTGCGGCCCTGGAACCAGGCGACGATGCCGTCGGCCGCCAGGATCTCGGCGACGGCGTCGGCGATGTCGTCGGGGCGCTGGGCCGCGACGCCGGCCTGCCTGAGCCAGGCCGCGACCTCGTCGTCGGACCAGGCGGGGCCAAGCGCCGCCGTGGGCATCGGCTGGACCTCGTCCCCCAGCTCGTGCGCCACCGCGAGCGCCGCGCCGAGCGCCGTCCCGGCGTCGCCCGCGGCCGGCTGTACCCACACCTCGTCGAACGGTCCGTCCGCCGCCAGCCGGCTGTTCGCGACGCAGTTCAGCGCGACCCCGCCCGCCATCGTGAGGACTCGGTCGCCGGTTCGCTCGTGCAGCCACCCGGCCAGCTCGAGGAGCGTCTCCTCGAGCGCGAGCTGCAGGCTGGCCGCGAGGTCCGCGTGTTCAGGCTCCCATGCCTCGCCGGTCCTCCGCTTCGCGAAGGCGGACCACTCGACGGGCTCGATCCGGAAGCCGCCGTTCCCGTCGATCGTGATGGCCCGGCGCAGATCCTCGGCGAAGACGGGGGAGCCGTGGGCCGCAAGGCCCATGACCTTGTACTCGTCGCTCGCGCGTCGGAAGCCCAGGTGCTCGGTCGCCTCCTCGTACAGCAGGCCGACCGAGTGGGGCAGTTCCTGGATCGCGAGGGTCGTCAGGTTCCCGCCCTCGGCGCGACCGGCGAGCGAGGACGCCCGCTCGCCCCGTCCGTCGAGCACGAGGACGCTCGAGGATGGGTGCGGCGACGCGAGGAACGCGGACGCAGCGTGCGCCACGTGGTGCGGGACGAACCGCACGATCGCCGGGTCGAGCCCGTGGAGCGCGGCCTCCAGGAACCTCGGCGCCCGCTGCGCGTACAGCGTGCGGAGCGCCTCCCAGCCGTCGGCGGTCAGGTCCGTGCCGTTGCGCGCGAGCGACGGGTCGTACGAGTAGGCGACGGCGTCGAGGTCCTCGGGCCGCAGCTCCGCGACCTCGAGGCACCAGCGCATCGATCCCGTCGGGAGCTCCCACGTCGAGAACGGCACGGGCTCCTTGCCGTACTTGCGGCGCGAGAACCGCTCCTCCTCGGCGGCGGCGACGGTGACGCCGTCCACCACGAGGGCGGCGGCCGGGTCGTGGAACACCGCGTTGATCCCCAGGACTCGCGCCATGTCGTCCTCTCGTCGGCGTCCGCCGACTCGTCCTGCGGTACCCGGAGCGCTGCTCGGACAAACGGTCGCCTACGCCGGTGTCGACGCGAACGTCGCGTCGGTCCGTGACGGGTCCGAGAGCTCGAGCACCGCCTCCGCGACGCGCTCCGGCGGGATGGCGCGCAGGCACGCATGGTGACCGAGCGGACACGTGCCGTGCAGGCAGTTGCGGCACGGGACGGGGTTCGTGAGCACGCGGCTCGTCCCGCCCCACGGCGTGTGCTGCGGGTTCGTCTGCGCGTACAGCACCACGACCGGGGTCCCGACCGCCGGTGCGATGTGCGCCGGACCGGTGTTGTTCGAGACGAAGACGGGCGCCTCGGCGATCACGGCTGCGAGCTCGGGCAACCTGAGCTGGCCCACGAGCGACCACGTCGGCGCGCGCACGCGCGAGCGGATCTGCTCGACGAGCGAGTGCTCGGTCGGGTCGCCGGTGAACAGGACCTGGAGCCCCTGTGCGGACAGGAGCTGGGCGGCCGCCGAGAACGAGCCCGGTGGGTAGCGGCGGGAGGACGCGGAGGCGCCCGGGTGGACCGCCGCCCACGGTCGGGACGCGTCCAGACCGCTTCCACGTAGGCGCAGACGTGCACGCCACCGCGCCCACGGCGGGATCTGCAGCGACAGCCGCTCGTCGGCCGTCCGGGCCCCGACCGCCGCCACCAGGTCGAGCTGCCGGCGGACCTCGTGCGGCTGGTCCCACGTCGGTGGCACGTCGGGGACGCGGTCGGTGACCAGGTCGTAGATCTTCTCGCGCCCGTACGCCAGGCGGAGCGGGACCTCGGCGAGGTGGCAGAGCATCGCCGCCGGCGCGGGGTTCTGCGTCGAGACGGTGAACACGACCGCGGCGTCGAAGCGCCGCATCCGCAACTCGGCGATCATCCGCCGGTCCCGCGACGCGCTCACCCGGCGGGCGTCGCCCTTCACCCAGGGCGCGTCGTACTCGATGACGTCGTCGACCTCCGGCAGCATCTCGGCGACGGCCGCGCCGGCGGGCGAGGTCAGGAGCGTGATCTCGCGCCCCGGGACCGAGTCCTTCAGGGCGCGCAACGCCGGCGCGGTCATGAGCACGTCGCCCATCCCGTCCAGCCGGACGCACAGGATCCGCATCGCCTCCTGCCAGGTGGGGCGCTCGCTCACGGCCATGAGGTCTCGCGCATCGGTAGGACGGTGATCTCGGGCACGACCGTCTCGGCGGGCTGGCGCAGGACGAAGGCGATCGTCTCGGCGACGTTGCGGGGGTCCTGGAGCAGCCCGGGGTCCAGGTCGGGGAACCGCTCGAACAGGAACGGCGTACGCATCCCGCCCGCGATGACCGCCGTGACCTTCACGCCCGACGCGCGGCCCTCGACGTGGAGTGCGTGGCTGAGGCCGAGCAGGCCCCACTTCGTGGCGTGATACGCGGAGGCGTTCGCCCATGCGCGCTTCGCGGCCGTCGAGACGACGTTCACGACGTGCCCGTCTCCCCGCGCCGCCATGTCCTCGAAGACCAGCCGGGTCATCCGCACCGGCCCGAGCAGGTTCACGCCGACGATCCGGTCCCAGTCGGCCATCGACAGCTCGGGGAACGGCGCGGTGACGTCCACGCCCGCGTCGTTCACGAGCACGTCGATCCGGCCGTGCTCGTCGAGCACGCGGCGGACGGCCTCGGCCGCGGCCTCGTCGTCGCGGACGTCGAGCTCGACCCAGCCGGCGCGGTGGCCGTCACGCCCCAGCTCCGTGACGAGCGCGCTCGCCTCCTCGGTCCGGACGTCCGCCGCGATCGGCACCGCGCCGTGCCGCGCCAGCGCCCGGGCGATCTCGGCGCCCAGCCCTCGGGCGCCGCCGGTCACGAGCGCCACCCGCCCCTCGAGCGACGTCGGGGCGGACGACGGTTCGGTCAGTACGTCCCGCATCGGCCCTCCTCAGCCAGCCGCGTGGATCGTCGCGCGGCCCTCGTCGGCCGGCTCGACCCAGCCCGAGCCGAACAGCCTGTCCTCGAGCAACTCGGCCAGGACGTTCGCCAGCACCAACTGCACCTCCTGGATCCGTTGGGTGTCGGTCGCCGGCACGATCACGGCGACGTCCGTGAGCCTGCGCATCTCGCCGCCGTCGCCGCCGAGCAGCCCGACGACCCGCATCCCGCGATCTCGGGCGACCTGGAACACGCGCACCAGGTTGCCCGATCGGCCGCTCGTACTCAGCCCGACCAGCACGTCCCCCGGCCGGCCGAGCGCCTCGACCTGCCGCTCGGGCGACCGGTCGTCGCCGACGTTCGACCACGCCGTCGGGGTGGAAACGTCGCCGCCGAGGGGGAACGCCGCGAGCGCCGGATGGTCGGGCTGACGGAACCGGCCGACGAGCTCCGCGACGAAGTGTTCGGCCTCGGCGCCGGGGCCGCCGTTGCCGCAGACGATGATCTTGCCGCCGGCTCGGAGCGCGTCGCTCATCGTGCCGACGGCCGATAGGATCGGCGTGGTCAACAACTCCCTGGAGCGGGTGAACGCCTCGGCCGGCGCGCGGAGCGCTCGCTCGATCGCCGCGACCTCGTCGGCGCGCTCGAGCGCCTGGACGTCGCCGGCCAGCAGCACCCGCTCGTACAGCGCGGCCACGTCGGAGGCAACCTTCCGCCACGTGAACAGATCGTTCGCCCGGCGGATCGCCTGTCGGCGGAACAGCGCGAGGAGCCGGTCGTCGGACAGCAGGCGCGCCAGGCGCTCGGCCGTCGCGTCGGGGTCCCTCGGCGGCACGAGGTACCCGGTCTCGCCGTCGCGGACCGAGAACTTGACGCCACCCACGTTCGAGCCGATCACGGGCGTCCCACACGCCATCGCTTCGAGCGGCGTGATGCCGAACGGCTCGTACCACGGCGTCGTGACGAACACGTCCGCGGCGCCGTACAGCAGCTTCAACTGGTCGCGGCGCACCGGCCCGAGGAACGTCACGAGCTCATCGACGCCCTCCTCGTGCGCGATCGAGCGCAGCCGCCGGACCTCGGGCGTCTGCAGATGGTGCGGTGCCTCCGCGTCCCCTCCGGCCACGTACAGGCGCGCCGCGACCCGGTGGCGGTCGACGAGCCGGGCGAAGGCGCGGATCACGTCCTCGACCCCCTTGCGTGGGACGATCCGGCCGAGGTGGAGCACGATCCGCTCGCGAGGCGGGAGGCCGAGGGTGGCGCGTGCGAGCTCCGAGCCCATCGGCGACAGTTCCGCCGGGTCGAACCCGGCCGGGATGACGGTGATCCGCGTCGGGTCGGCCCCGTAGAGGCGGATCAGGTCCTCCTCGTCCTGCGGACACTCGGCGACGACCTGGTCGGCATCGGCGATCACACGCTCCTCGATCCCGAACCGCTCGTCCGGGAAGCCGTCGTCCTCGCCCAGGTGGAGTCGGCGGACGCGGCCGAGCGCGTGGAACGTGACGACGTAGGGGACGCCGGTCGAACGCTTCAGCTCGGCCGCCACCAGTCCGGACATCCAGAAGTTCGCGTGGAGGATGTCGTAGGGGTTCCCGCGACGCTCGATGAACTGCCGCATATACGCCGCGAACCGCGGCATCCAGGGGAGCAGCTCCTCCTTGCGGATCGGGTGGGGAGGACCGGCGGGAACGTGGACGATGCGAACGCCGTCCAGCCACTCGGCGACCGGCGGCAGGTCCTGGCGGTCGCGGCGCGTGAAGACGTCGACATCGTGGCCGATGCGAGCCAAGTGCCGGGCCAGCTGTCCCACGTAGACGTTCTGCCCGCCCGAGTCGACGCCTCCGAGGGCTGCCAGCGGTGACGCGTGCTCACTGATCAGGGCGACCCGCCTCAACGCATCCTCCCTCCGTCGTGCGGCGCTCGTACCCGCCGCGTGCGCGGGGGAAACCGCTCGATGCGCCCGGACGTCGGAAGGCCCGGCTCGGTCGGAGCCGGGCCGGGCCGTTCCTCCGTGCTCTCCGCCGGGGGGTGAGGGGGGCGGAGTCGCGCGCCCGTTTGCTACCCGCGCGGTCGGCGCCTCAAACCACGCTCAGCCCTGCTTGCGGGCGATCGCCTTCGCGAGTTCGCGCTTGTCCATCTTCGAGCGGCCGCGGACACCCAGCCGCTTCGCCCGCTCGTAGAGCTCCTGCTTCGTGTTGCCCACCACGTCGACGCCGCCGTACGTCGCCCGGCCCCGTCGGGCCGAGCGGCCGGAGCGAGCCGCCTGCGGGTCCGACGGCCCCTTTCGGTCCTTGGCGACCCATCGGTCGCCGGACTTCTCGAACGAGTGCTTCAGCGCCGAGATCGCGGTCCGATGCGCCCGCTCGCCCTCGCCGTACTCCTTCACCGCGTTGTCGTGCGCCTTCGCGTACGTGCGCTGAGCCTTGGCGGGTGACCGGCGGATCGTCGACGGCAGGTCTTCCTTCCGGGTGGGCATGTCGCTCCCTCCTCCATGTCGGTCCGCATCGACCGGGCGTGTCGGGATGCACGACCGGGCGTGTCGGGATGCGCCGGCGCGAACCCGGCCCTGCACAGCGGCTACCCGGCGCGTGCACACGTGAAACACGCACGTTCGGGACGCCGATGCGCCCCGTCACGCAGCCTTCTCCCGGACACGCTCGCCCCTCGCACCTACTCGCCTGCTCGTTGTCGCCCGTCTCAGCCGTCCGCCGCTTCGCTCATGTCGGGACGCGTACCTCGCCCGCCGTCTGGGTACAGCCCCGACATGCAGCGAGACATCGATATCGATCGAACGAGCCGCCCTCAGCACGAGCGCGAGCTCCTGGCCGAGGTCCGTTCCAGCTTCATGTTCGTCGTCGTGACCGTCGGCATCTTGTTCTTCGCGTCGCTGGTAGGCATCGCCCTGTCGTAGCGACCGTTTCCGAACAGGAGGAGCCGGTGGAGTCCCGGCGATCCCACCGACGCGCGAAACCGTATGAGAGCGATGGCACCGCCGCGGCGCTGATCCCGGCGCGGCCGACGCTCGCGTCCCTCCGACGCGCCGCGGCCGGGTGCAACGCCTGTGAGCTGTTCCGCGACGCGACGCAGACGGTCTTCGGCGAGGGGGGCCGCGAGGCAGCGCTCATGCTCGTCGGGGAGCAGCCGGGGGACCGAGAGGACCTCGAGGGGCGCCCGTTCGTGGGTCCGGCGGGACGGCTCCTCGAGCGCGCGCTCGACGACGCGGGGATGGATCGCGACGCCGTGTACGTCACGAACGCGGTAAAGCACTTCCGGTTCGATCAACGCGGAAAGCGACGGATCCACCGCAAACCCGGTGCCGCCCACCTCCGAGCGTGTCGTCCATGGCTCGAGGCCGAGATCGCCGTCGTCCGCCCCCACGTCCTGATGTGTCTCGGCGCGACAGCGGCCGAGGCGGTGATCGGCCGCGGCTTCCGCGTGACCGAGCACCGCGGCGCGTTCGTCGAAACCCCCCTCGAGCCGCTCGTCACGGCGACCGTGCATCCGTCGTCGATCCTCCGTGCACCCGACGACCTCACGCGGCGCGTGGAGACCGAGGCGTTCGTGCGGGACCTGAAGGTGGCCGCGGACGCCATCGCTCGATGAGCGCGCCGTCCTCGAGCGACGGGCGAGGGCTCCCTTGCAGGAACGAGCCGACCGCGGGATCAGCCCGAGGGCGGGATGTTCTGGTTGAGACGGAACACGTTCGTGGGGTCGTACGTCGTCTTGACCTGCACCAACCGGTCCCACGTGGCGCCCGGGTAGCTCGCCCGCACGCGCTCGGGCCCCTCGTCGGCGACGAAGTTCACGTACGCGCCCTCGTACCCCTGGTCGAGAGCATCCGCGAGGCCGCGTACCCACGCGCGGTGCACGTCGCCCTCCTCGGGCCGCTCGTAGACCGCCCCGACGTTCACCATGATCCGCGCCGAGCGGTGCGCGAAGGCGGTGGCGTCGGCCGGTACCCGCGCCATCGCGCCACCGAGCACCCGGAGCTGCGCGACTCGCAGCATCGCGGAGGAGCGCTCGAGGTGCTCGAGGATCGTCGCAGCGTGGCCGCGGTCGATCCGATCCACGAACATGTTGTGGCCGGCCGCGACCGGGTGGTACTCCTCCTGGCCGTTCGGCGGGTAGATCTCGGGGTAGCGCATCGGCCGGAGCATGTCCGCGATCGGCTCCGCGAGCGCACGGAAGGGTGCGACGGCGCGTTGCCCGGCCTCGACGTCGCCCGCGTACACCATCATCGCCATCAGGACCGTCTTGCCGTGCGCGGCCTCGGGGATGAACGGGGCCGGCGGGGCCGGCATGACGTTCGCGATCGCCGAGAGCTCCTCGGGCGCGGCCTCGGCCGCCTCGACGAACGAGGCCACGACCTCGGGGGTGGCCGGCAGGAAGAGCATGCCGCCCACGACCTGGGGCAGCTCGTGCAGGCGGAAGCGGAACCGCGTGGCGACGCCGAAGTTGCCACCACCGCCGCGGATGGCCCAGAACAGGTCCGGGTCGTGCTCCGCGTCGACCCGTCGCACACGTCCGTCCGCCGTCACCACCTCGGCCGCCAGCAGGTCGTCGATCGTCAGGCCGTGCTTGCGCACGAGGAACCCGACGCCGCCGCCCAGCGTGAGCCCGCCGATCCCGACCGAGGGGGTGTCGCCGAACCCGGTCGCCAGATCGTGCTCGGCCGCCGCGGTGGTGTACTCGCCGGCCGTGAGCCCGGTCTGCGCCCACGCCGTGCGAGCATCGACGTCGATCTCGAGCGCCCGCATGTCCGAAAGGTCGATCACGATGCCGCCGTCGGACACGCTGTGCGCGGCGAGGCTGTGCCCGCCGCTGCGTACCGCGAGCTCGAACCCGCTCTCTCGGGCAACGGACACCACCCGGGCGACGTCCTCCGCGTTCGCCACGCGCACGATCGCCGCGGGCCGGCGGTCGAAGCCGCCGTAGAACGGCGTCCGGGCCTCGTCGTACCCGTTGTCGTCCGGTCCGATCACGCGTCCCTCGAGGCCCTCACGCAGCCCCGGGACCGGGATCTCCAGGTTCCTCATCCGGCCTCCTTCACGTTCTTCTCGGCGCTCCCGAGGAGCTCGGCGATCGCGCCGATCAACCCCATCCATCCGTCGAACCGGCGCGCGGTCCCGTCGGCGACGGCCGTTCCGGTCAGTGGCTCCGTTCGGTCGACCCTGATGCGGATCTCCACCCCCGTCGAGCTTCCGGCGAGGTCCATCGCTCTCCTTCCATCGGTGTGCCCCTGTGCCCGTGGTGCGTTCAAGCGGGCGGCACAGGTGTTCAGGGTCAGGAGCGCCAGGGGATCTCCGCGCGCGGGTCCGGGGTGTACGAGCAGAACCGGCCCGTATGGATCGTCGAGGACAGGTGCCGGCCGAGCGGCGGATTCGCCCGGTCCAGGTTGCCCATCGCGGCCCGGATCGCCCTCGTGACGTTGAGCCGGGCCCGCTCGGCGTGCGACGCCGCGCGCCGGTCCCGGCCGCCGAGCCCGACCGCCCGCGCGAGCTCGCTCGTGAGGAAGTCGATCTCCTCCTTCGTCTTGGCCGCCCGAGCGGGGTCGTTGAAGTCCTCGGCCTCCTCGAGCTCGGCCCGCAGCTCGTCCAGGCGAGCCTTGTACGCGGCCTTCGCCGCGGCGTCGAGCATCTCGCCGGCGTCGCCCAGATCGGGTCGCACGTCCAGCTCGCCGGGTCCCGTCCGCGCCGAGACCGTCGCGTCGGTCTCGGACGTCTCGAGGTCGACCGCGTGGAACTCGCGGCCGGGGTGCGCGAGCAGCACCGACAGGTACCGCATCCCCTTCGAGTCGCGGAGCCGGGCGACCGAGCCCTCGTACACGACGGTCCAGTACTCGCCCTCGCGGCGGAACGTGTGCTCGGCTGGTTGGTCGCTCGCGGGCTCGACGACCGGAGTCTCGCCCGCGGTCCCCCCACCGGTCACGGACTCCCGAAGGCGCCGGACGCCCTCGGCGATCGCGCTCGCCCCGGTCGAGGCGGCCGTCGCCGCGGCGCGGTCGACCAGCTCGCGTGCGCGCTCGCGGTCGTCGCCCTCGCCGCGGCGACGGAGCATCCGGGCGTGCTCGTACTGCGTCCGAGCGAGGAGCGTTCGGGCGCCCATCCTGGCGTTGGACCGCGCGGCGTCACCGAAGTGCTCGTCGGCCTCGTCCCAGCGCTCGAGCGCCGTCTCGAGGAGCGCCACGTACAGCCAGGCCGACCCGAAGCAGGTGACCGGGTGCGGCATCGGGATCACGAACGTCTGGTCGCCGTAGGGGTGGATCAGGGGCAGGACCGTCGCGGCCGCGTCCGGATCGTCCAGCTCGGCGGCGGCAACGGCGGCGAGCGCGAGCGCCGCGGGCCAGATCCCGTCACGAGGCTGCGTGAACACGGCGTCCGTCAGCGCTCGGAGCCCTCGCCGGGCCTCGTCCTCCCGGCCGAGCTCGGCGTCCGCGAGGCACAGCCAGCCGCGGGCGAAGCCCGCCTGTGGGAACGTCTCGACGACCCCCGCCCACGTGTCGCGCAGCTCCGCGAGCCGGCCCTGGTCCCATCGGATCGCGGTCACCTGGTTGAGCTGGGCGTAGACGGCGTTCAGCTTGCCCGGGAGCACGTCGAGGGCCCGCCCAGCGAGCCCCTCCGCCGTGTCGAGCCCGTCCTGGAGCAGCGCGCGCATCGCCCGCATCGAGGCCGCGGTCCAGACGTGGTACGGCATCCGTAGCTCACCGGCGAGCTCTGCGTGGACCGCGATCTCGGCCTCGGCCGCCAGCAGGTCGCCGAGCTCCACGGCGCAGGTCACGCGTCGGGCCCGGCCGACCAGCTCCGTCTCGCGGTCGCCCGTCTCGACGGCAAGGCGCAGCACCTCCTCGGCCATGTCGACGCGCTCATCGAGCCCGTCGGGGCCCCACGCGGCCATCCACCGCGCGCGCAGGGCGCTCGCCAGCGGCGCGGGCTCGCCGAGCCGCCGGGCGATCTCGACCGCCTCCTGGCTGAGCGCCTGGCGCGTCTCGGCCTCGTCCGAGAACGTGAGCTCGAGCGAGTGCCGCGCGAGCAGTCGGACCCGGAGCGCGTCCTGCTCCGGGCCCAGCCCGGCGACGGCCTCCTGCAGCAGGGACAGGAGCTGCCGGTCGACCACCCCCGACTCGACCTGCGGCTCGCCGAAGCCGAGCGCCGCGTGCGCGAGCCGCTCGGGGTCCCGGAGCTTGCGCGCGCTCTCCGCCGCCGACAGGAACGTGGCCTTCGAGGAGTCGTAGTCGCCGGTCTTGGCCTGCGCGTCCCCGAGCCGCAGGAGCAGGTCGCAGCGGGCCCGCTCGTCCAGGTCGGTGAACGCGTGCGCCTCGAGGCCCCGTGCGTACTCGACGATGGCGTCCTCGTAGGCGCCGGCCTCCATGGCCTGGTCGCCCGCCTCCGTCGCGTAGTCGCGAGCCTTGCGGCCGTGGCCGGCCGGCGCCACCTGTCCGAAGTGGTACGCCAGCTCCGACAGGTACAGGCGGGCGTGCGGCCCGTGCCGGGCCTCGATCGCCTCGCCCACGCGCTGGTGGAGCTGCATCCGCGCGGGGACGGGGAGTTCGTCGTAGATCACCTCTCGGACCAGCGGGTGGGCGAAGTCGTACATACCGACGGAGTCCGCCGCCGGCGACACGACACCCATCGTCGTGGCCTCGGACAGCGTCGACAGGACCCGCTCCATCGGCAGGTCGCTCGCGGCGACGACCAGCCCGACCTGGAACGCGCGCCCGACCACCGCCGCCGCCGAGAGCACCCGCACCGTGTCGGCCGACAGCGGAGCCAGGCGCTGACGGATCACCGCTCGGACGCTCTGGGGGAGGGGGATCTCCAGACCACCCGGGCGGTCGAGGAGACCGCGCCCGGCCAGCAGGCGGGTGACCTCGCGCACGAACAGCGGGTTGCCGCGCGTCGCCTCGTGGATCGCGGCGGCCCGGCCGTTCCACGGCGCGATGCCCGAGGTCTGCTCGATCAGCCGGTCGACCTCCGGGCGGTCGAGCCCGCGCAGCGCGAGCACCTGGCCCTCGCGCACGAGGTCGACCATCACGTCGACGTCGTCCGGCGGGCGCGCCCCGGCGACCTCGCGATACGTGGCGACCACGAGGATCCGCGAGGTCCGAACGTCCTGGGCCAGGAACCGGAGCAGGTGGTGCGAGGGTTGGTCCGCGTCCTGCAGGTCGTCGAGCACGAGCAGGATCGGCCGGACGTTCGACGCTTCCCTGAGGAACCGTCCCACCGCCTCGAACAGGTAGAACCGGCCGGCCTCGGAGTCGGTGGCGCGCGCGGCGTCGGACGACACGCCGAGCGGCTCCGCGAGGTCCGGTGCGAGCAGCGCCACCTGCGCGGCGCCGGGTCCGGCGAAGGCGCGGAGGGCGTCGTCGTCGTGCTCGGCCGCGAGCGATCGGACGATCTGCGCCCACGGCCAGAACGGCGGGGCGCCGTCGCCCTCCCAGCATCGGCCCCACGCCACCTGCGCTCCGCGCTCCCGGGCGTCGTTCGCCAGTCGGTCGGCGAGCTCCGTCTTCCCGATCCCGGGCTCGCCCGAGACGACGAAGACGCCGCCCCTCCCGTCGAACGCGTTCCGCAGGCCGCCCGTGAGCTCGGCAAGCTCCCGGTCGCGGCCGATGAACGTTCCAGCCACCGTGTCCCCCGCATCCCCCGACTCGGGACGAACCTCCAGAATCGCCGACGCTCGCGCGAGTGTCATCCCCGACCTCATGAACATCGGACGAAGGCGGGGCGCTCGACGTGACATGAACGACCGTGCATCCGGCTTGAACGCCCGCTGGACGTCGGAACCACGAGGGAGGGAACGGGATGAGATTCGGCACCGGATCCATCGCTCGCGCGAGCAGCCGCCACCCGTGGCGGACCGTCGGCGTGTGGCTGGCGATCCTCGTGCTGGCCGGGGTATCGGCCGGCTCGCTGCTCGGCGAGTCGCTGACCACGGACTTCGATTTCACGACCACCCCGGAGGCCAAACGGGCGCTCGAGCTGCTCGAGGAGCGGCGGCTCGAACGCGACATCGTCACGGAGACGTGGGTGATCGCCGGCGAGCAGGAGGGGGCCGCGAGCGACCCGGAGTTCTCGCGACGCGTGAACGGCGTGCTCGACGACCTCGAGGCGCTCGGCCCGGAGGCCGTCTCGTACGTGCCGTCCGTCTACCCGATGTCCGCGGTGGTCGCCGAGGACCCGGAGCTGGCGCCGTTCGGCCCCATCTCCTCGGAGGACGGCCGCGCCGTGCTGTTCACCTTGGTCATGGCGGGTGACACCGACGCCGCGACCGAGCACGTCGGCCGGCTCGAGGCGATCCGGGAGGGCGCGACGGGCGACGGGATCGAAGCGTTCTCGCTCGGCGCGGCGACATCGACGGAGGACTTCCGGAGGATCTCCGAGGAGGACCTGCGGTTCGGGGAGTCGATCGGCGTCCTCGCCGCCATCCTGGTGCTGGTCGTGGTGTTCGGCTCGCTGGTCGCCGGGATCACGCCGATCGTGATGGGCATCTTCTCGATCGCCGTCACGCTCGGGATCATCGCGCTGATCGGCCAGCTGTGGCGGATCACGTTCTTCGCCCCGAACCTCGTCTCGATGATGGGTCTGGCGGTCGGCATCGACTACTCGTTGTTCATCGTGTCCCGGTACCGCGAGGAGCGACAGCGTGGGCGCGAGAAGCTCGAGGCGATCGAGCGGGCGGGCGAGACGGCGAACCGGGCGGTGTTCTTCAGCGGCGTGACCGTCATCCTCGCGCTCGCCGGGATGTTGATCATCCCGGTCACGATCTTCCGCGGGCTGGCGGGCGGCGCGATCGTCGTGGTGGCGGTCTCGGTCGCCGCGTCGATGACGCTCCTGCCCGCGATCCTGTCGATCCTCGGCGACCGCGTGAACGCCGGGCGCATCCTCGGTCGACGGCGCGGCGACATCGAGCACGGCCGTCCCGGCGGGTTCTGGGACCGGGTGAGCCGCGGCGTGATGGCTCGGCCGGTGCTGAGCCTGGTGCTCGCCGCCGGGCTGCTGATCGCGCTGTCGCTGCCGTTCTGGCTGCAGCCGCACCCCGAGGACGACGGCGTCGGCATCAAGCAGGGCATGTCGGGTATCACCACGTTGCCGGACGACGTGGCCACGAAGCAGGCGTTCAACGCGCTCGTCGAGCACTTCCCGAAGGCGGGCGCGAACACGCCGGCACAGATCGTGATCCTCGGCTCGCCGCGGGACCCCGACGTCGTCGCGGGGATCGAGGAGCTCGGGCGGCAGATCGCCGACGATCCGAGCCTCGGCTCGCCGGTCGCGCCCAGAGGGAGCGAGGACGGCTCGGTCACGCTCGTCGACATCCCGCTCGCCGGCGCCGCCGTGGACACCCAGAGCGAGGCGGCCGTGCAGGCGGTGCGCGACCTGCGCGAGCGATACGTCCCGGCAGCGTTCGCCGACGCCGGCGTCGAGGTGCTCGTCGGCGGCGAGAGCGCACTGCTCGCCGACTTCCTCGACATCTCCGGCGACTACACGCCGGTCATCATCCTGATCGTGCTGGGACTGTCGTTCGTCCTGCTCACGATCGTGTTCCGGTCGATCGTGGTGCCGGCGAAGGCGATCGTGATGAACCTGCTCTCGGTGGGCGCGGCGTACGGCGCGATCGTGCTGGTGTTCCAGGAGGGCGGGATCGGCCTGGGCGAGTGGGTCGCCGACATCAGCGGCTTCCAGCAGGTCGACGCGATCGATGCGTGGTTGCCGCTGTTCCTGTTCTCGATCCTGTTCGGGCTGTCGATGGACTACCACGTCTTCCTGCTCTCGCGGATCCGCGAGGAGTACGACCGCACGCTGGACAACGCCGAGGCCGTGGCCTATGGCTTGCGGACGACCGGCGGGATCATCACCGGGGCCGCGATCATCATGGTCGCCGTGTTCAGCGGGTTCGCCGCCGGCAGGTTGGTCGCGCTCGAGGAGATGGGGTTCGGCCTGGCCATCGCGGTCTTCATCGACGCGACGATCGTGCGGTCGATCCTGGTCCCGAGCACGATGCGCCTGCTCGGAGACCGCAACTGGTACCTGCCTCGATGGCTGCAGTGGCTGCCGCAGGTCCGGGTCGAGGGGCCGGAGACGGTCGAGGAGCCGTTGCTCGTGCCGGAGCTCGAGCCGATCGGCGCGGACGACGACCTGGAGCCGGAGGGCCGGATCGCCTGAGCGTTTCGTCAGCCGATGCGGAGCCGGGGTCGACTTGACCCCGGCTCCGCCGACCGGCACAGAGCTTGCTCGGTGGCGTCTCGGCGACGTCACCGTATCGACCGGGACGGCGCGGTGCGGAAGCGTGCCGCTGAGGGCTCACGGCGTGACCTCGTCGCTCGGGACTCGGCCGCCGGGCAGCCGGAACGCCAGCGCGACGCCGGCCCCGATCGCGGTTCCGAGACCGAGCCCGCCGACGACGTCGAGCGGGTTGTGCGCGCCGAGGTAGACGCGTGCGAAGCACACGAGCCCGACGAGGACCCATGGGACCGCCCGCCAGCGACCCCGCAGGTACGGTGTGACGATCCACGCCAGCGCGGTGACCAGGATCACGTGACCGGAGACGAACCCGGAGCCGCTCACGGGCGTGTCCCCGCGAACGTGGACGACCGGCTCGGTGACCCCCGGACGCGCGCGCGAGATGCCGAGGACGTTCCACACGACGCGCTCGGCCGCGAGCTTGAGCATCGTCACGGTCAGGGCGGCCGCGGCGAGGCGCGGCAGCCGCACCGCCAGCGCGACGACCGCCACGATCGGTCCGACCCCGAGGATGCCGAGCAGCTGGGTGACCTGCATCGGCACCGAGAGCGCCTCGGGCGACCCGTTCACCCACCGGAACACGGCCTGCTCGGCGGCGGGAACCTCGCCGGTGCGCGCAACGGACGCCGATAGGGCGAACGCCGCCAGGCCGAGCCCGACCCAGGCGAGCCTCCATCGGTCGAGGGCCGTCGCGGCCCGGTCGAGGGTGGGTCTGCGGATCTGACTCAGGGTTCCACCGTTCCCGTCGGTCGAGGGGGCGGGGGCCGTGCCCGGGACCCTAGCGGGGCGGGCGCGTGTCGTCGAATCGACGACGTCGCCCGTCCGTCCGACGGCGGCGTCCGGACGGCCGAGGTGCGAGCTCTCGGCCCACGCGGTAGGCTGCGGACCGAGGGCATCACAAGGCGTACGTTCCATTGCGGTTCCCTCCCGGCGCCAGCCGGTTGCCCGACGGGCGGCACGAAGGCCCCGACGGCGAAGGAAGGAGGGGATCGCATGGCAACAGGCACCGTCAAGTGGTTCAGCCCCGAGAAGGGCTTCGGCTTCATCACGCCCGACGACGGCAGCGCGGACGTGTTCGTTCACTTCAGCGCGATCGCCGGTGAGGGGTACCGGAACCTGGACGAGGGTCAGAAGGTGACCTACGAGGTGACCCAGGGCCAGAAGGGCCCACAGGCCGCCGACGTCCGTCCCGCCTGAACCCAGAACGCAGCGCGAAGGGGAGGCCTCGGCCTCCCCTTCCGCATGTCCTGGGACGTGTCGCTCAGGCCGGGTTCTCGGCGGGCTCGTCCGGCGGCGCGTCCTCGGCGGCCGGCGCCGGCTGGCCCTCGCGGGGCAGCAGGCCGAGCGCGGCGGGCTCCGCGGGCTGGATCGGGGTCCCCGCCTCGATCAGGCCGGCCTCGCGGTCCGCCTGCCGCTTCGCGCGCGCGAGCCGCCGGTCCTCGCGAGCCGCGGCCTTCTTCGCCTTCGCATCCCGTCGTTGGCGCTTGCCGACGCTGTCAGGCATCCCCGTCACCCCCGTATCCACAGCCGGCCCTGCGCCGTCCGAACATCCAGCGTACTACCCGTACCCGGCCCAGGGGTCGTAGTCGACCTCGAGCGGCTCCTGCGGCGGCCGCTCGGTCTCGGGGACGTTGCGCAGGTTCACCCGGATCCGCGTCCACGTCGTGGAGCGTCCCCGCATGCTGTCGACGAGCACGTCCGCCGGCGCCAGGTAGCCCCAGACGTCGGGGTGGCGCGCTCGCCAGCGCTCGAGCCCGGCCATCGCCTCGTCCTTCGTGGCGGCGCGGGCGATCTCGATCAGCGGCATCGTCGAGCGCCGGCGCCCCGTCGGTCCGACGGTCTTGCCGGGGGCTGGCCTCGCCACCTCGCCGCCCGGCCGGCGTCGCTTCGAGGGCTGGACGCGCGGGGGCTCGCCGGCCTGCTTCTCGAAGTGCGGCGGCCACGGCGCGTCGCCGAAGCCCTGCTCCTCATGCTCGGCCGCGAGCGCGAGGAGCGGCTCGATCGACCCGGGCGCGTCGTCGATCCCGGCATGGGGGTCGCCGATCGCCGCGACCCGCTCGGGCACGGTCTCGAGCGTGAAGGCCTCGGCCTCGACGTCCGGGACCTCCTCCCAGGCCAGGGGCGCGCTCACGCGGGCGTCCGACGTCGGCCGGACCGAGTACGCCGAGGCCACCGTGCGGTCCTTCGCGTTCTGGTTGTAGTCGAGGAACACGCCGTGGCGCTCCTCCTTCCACCACCGGCTCGTCGCCAGCTCGGGGACGCGCCGCTCCACCTCCCGGGCGAGGGCGAGCGCCGCACGCCGGACCTCCGGGAACGTCCACCGGCGCTCGATCCGGACGTTCACGTGGATCCCGCGCGAGCCCGACGTCTTCGGCCACCCGGTCAGTCCGTATCCCTCGAGCGCGTCCTTCACGACGAGCGCCACCTCGCGGATCTGCGACCAGGGCACGCCCGGCACCGGATCGAGGTCGATCCGGAGCTCGTCGGGATGGTCGAGGTCCTCGGCGCGCACCGGGTGCGGGTTCAGGTCGATGCAGCCTAGGTTGACGACCCACGCGAGCTGTGCGGCGTCGCGCACGACGACCTCGTGCGCGGTGCGGCCGGACGGGAAGCGGAGCTCGACGGTCTCGATCCAGTCGGGGCTGTGCTTCGGCGCGCGCTTCTGGAAGAAGAAATCGCCCTCGGCGCCATCGGGGTAGCGCTTCAGGGCCATCGGTCGGCCCCCGGCGCCGCGCAGGGCGCCCTCGGCGACGGCCAGGTAGTAGCGGACGAGATCGAGCTTCGTCCGCCCGCTCCGCGGGAAGAACACCTTGCCCGGGTTCGTGACGGTGACCTCGCGCCCCGCCACCTCGAGGACCTCGCCGCGCGACGGCATCCGACAACGATAGGCTCCGGGGCGAGCATCCCGCACCGCCCGCGCCGAAAGGTACCGCCGTGACCTCGACCGACGACCGGCCCGCCCACCCCTACATCCCGAACACGGCGCCCGCGACGCGCGAGGCGATGCTCCGCGCGATCGGCGCGACGAGCGTCGAGGAGCTCTATGCCGACATCCCCGCGCACCTGCGGATGACCGAGCCGCTCGACCTGCCGCCGGCGCTCCGCTCCGAGGCCGAGCTGGTGCGCCACGTCGAGGACCTCCTGTCGCGGAACACGAGCACGCGGGAGGCGCTCAGCTTCCTCGGCGCGGGCTGCTACCCGCACCACGTCCCGGCGGTCTGCGACGAGGTGAGCTCGCGCGGGGAGTTCCTGACCGCCTACGCGGGCGAGCCGTACGAGGACCACGGACGGTTCCAGGCGCTGTTCGAGTACGCCAGCATGATGGGCGAGCTGCTCGAGATGGACGTCGTGAACGTCCCGACGTACGACGGCCTCCAGGCCTCGGCGACGGCGCTGCGGATGGCGGCGAGGATCTCGGGCCGGACCTCGGTGCTCGTGACGACGGCGACCGGCCCCGAGGAGCTCTCGAAGATCCGCGGCTACCTGGCGCCGGACCTCGACGTGCAGCTCGTGCCGTTCGACGCGGCGACGGGAGAGATGGACCTGGACGCGCTCCGCGCGGCGATCGGGGAGCGGACGGCCGCCGTCCTGGTGAAGACGCCGACGTACCTCGGCGTCGTCGAGACGCGGGTCGAGGAGATCGCGACGACCGTGCACGACGCAGGGGCGCTGCTCGTGGCCTCGGTCGACCCCAGCACGCTCGGCGTGCTCCGGCCGCCGGCCGCCTGGAGCGCCGACATCGCGTGCGGCGACATCCAGCCGCTCGGGATGCACCAGTCCTACGGCGGCGGGCACGCGGGCTTCATCGCCACGCGCGACGACCCGCGGTTCGTGCTGGAGTACCCGTCGCGGCTGTTCGGCATCACGTCGACGCGGGTCGTGGGCGAGTACGGGTTCGGGGACGTCGCGTACGAGCGCACGTCGTTCGCCGTTCGCGAGGAGGGCAAGGAGTGGGTCGGCACGGCCGCCGCGCTATGGGGGATCACGGCCGGCGTCTACCTCGCGTTGATGGGGCCGCGGGGGATGGTCGAGCTCGGCGAGGGCATGATGGCCCGTACCCGGTACGCGATCGAGCGCCTCGGCGCCGTGCCGGGCGTGCGCGTGCCGTTCGCGCCGAGCCACCACGTGAAGGAGTTCGTCGTCGACGTCGGCGGGACCGGTCGCTCGGCGGCGGCGGCCCTGGCCGGCCTGCTCGAGCGCGGCATCTTCGGCGGCGTCGACCTCTCGGCGGCGTTCCCGGCGCTCGGCCAGGCCGTGCTCGTCTGCGTGACCGAGATGCACACGAAGGCCGACATCGACCGGCTGGCCGACGAGCTCGCGGCGGTGACCCGATGAGCGTCGAGGACCGCGGGACCTGGCCGGTCGGGCCGAAGCCGCCGATCCGCCGGTTCCACCAGGCGCGGTGGGACGAGCCGGTGATCTTCGAGCTCTCGCAGCCCGGCGCGCGCGGGGTGCTGCCGCCGGCGGTCGAGCCAGGGATCCGCGAGGCCGTCGGCGACCCGGCCGCCGAGCTGCCGCCCTCGGTGCGGCGCACGGACCCGCCGGCGCTGCCCGAGCTCGCGCAGCTCCACGTCGTCCGCCACTACGCGCGCCTGTCGCAGGAGAACCTGGGCGTGGACCTCAACGTCGACGTCGGGCAGGGCACCTGCACGATGAAGTACTCCCCGAAGGTGAACGACCGGCTCGCCACCGGTCCGAAGCTCGCGGACCTGCACCCGCTCCAGGACGCGTCTACCACGCAGGGGATCCTCGAGATCATGTGGCGGCTCGAGCAGCTGCTGAAGGCGATCTCGGGGATGGACCGGTTCACGCTGCAGCCGGGCGCCGGCTCCGTGGCGATCTACGCGAACATCGCGATGATCCGCGCGTACCACGCGTCCCGTGGCGACGACGGCCGCGACGAGGTGATCACGACGATCTTCTCGCACCCCTCGAACGCCGCCTGCGCGAAGACCGCGGGCTACCGCGTGATCACGCTGTATCCGGACGCCGACGGGTATCCCGACCTCGAGGCGCTGAAGGCGGCCGTATCGGAGCGCACGGCGGCCCTGCTCATCACGAACCCCGAGGACACCGGGATCTTCAACCCGCGGATCGACGAGTTCGTGGACGTCGTGCACGAGGCGGGCGGCCTGTGCGCGTACGACCAGGCGAACGCGAACGGGATCCTCGGCATCACCCGCGCGCGCGACGCCGGCTTCGACCTGTGCCACTTCAACCTGCACAAGACGTTCTCGACGCCGCATGCGTGCGGCGGGCCCGCGGCCGGCGCCAGCGGCGTGACCGAGGAGCTCGCGCCGTTCCTCCCCGTGCCGACGGTGGAGTTCGACGGCTCGACCTACCGCCTGGACCACGACCGACCGTCGTCGATCGGGAAGCTCCGCCCCTGGTACGGCGTCGCGCCGAACATCGTGCGGGCGTACGCGTGGATCGTGAGCCTCGGCGCCGAGGGCCTGCGCGAGGTGGCCGAGACCGCGGTGCTGAACAACAACTACCTGATGCACCGCGTGCTCCAGATCCCCGGCGTCTCGGCCCCGTACGCGCAGGGCCGGCGCCGCATCGAGCAGGTCCGGTACAGCTGGGAGCGCCTGGCCGCCGAGACCGGCGTCGGCTCCGAGGATCTGGGGCTCCGCGCCGCCGACTTCGGGACGCACTACTGGACGAGCCACCACCCATGGATCGTGCCGGAGCCGATGACGCTCGAGCCGACCGAGTCGTACTCGATGGGGGACCTGGACGAGTACGCGGCGATCCTGCGCCGCGTGGCCGAGGAGGCCCGGTCGGACCCCGACCTGGTCCGCGCGGCGCCGTACGCGAGCACCGTGCACCGCGCCGACCACGGGCCGCTCGACGACCCCGACCGGTGGGCGGTGACGTGGCGCGCGTACCGCCGCAAGGCCGGCCTCGACGGATAGCGCCGTGCCCGCTCCAGACCGACCGATCCGGCTCGGGCTCGTCGTGAATCCGATCGCCGGGATCGGCGGTCGCGTCGGCCTGAAGGGCAGCGACGGCGAGGAGGTCGTGCTTCGAGCG
This sequence comes from Actinomycetota bacterium, assembly GCA_035762085.1. Classification (GTDB taxonomy): domain Bacteria; phylum Actinomycetota; class UBA4738; order UBA4738; family HRBIN12; genus HRBIN12. The sequence continues at coordinate 23,545 of DASTPT010000071.1, forward strand.
CTCGCGCTCGGCGCGGCGCCCGAGGCGGGGGCTCGGACCGTTCGCGCGCTCGAGCGGCTCGATCGGGGGACGACCCGGCTCGAGCTGCTCGTCGCCCCCGGGCCGATGGGGGAGGACGCCGCGCGCGCCGCCGGTCTGGCCCCCCTGGTGGTGGGCGAGCTCGGTGGGGACCGGACGACCGCGGAGGACACGCGGCGGTTCGCGGCGGCGATGGCCGAGCGGGGCGTCGACCTGCTGCTGTTCACCGGCGGCGACGGCACGGCGGTCGACGTGCTCGCGGCGGTCGGCGATGCCGTCCCGGTGCTCGGGGTCCCGGCCGGCGTCAAGATCCACTCGGCCGCGTTCGCGGTCTCGCCCGAGGCGGCCGGTACGCTGGCGGCGTGGGTCGCGCGCGACGTCGCTGCCGGTGCTCGCGCCGGCTTCCGCGAGGCCGAGGTGCTCGATCTGGACGAGGACGACTACCGTCGCGGCCAGATCGTGCCGCGTCTCGTCGGGTACCTGCGCGTCCCACGGGAGCCACGGCTCGTGCAGGCCCGCAAGGCCCCGAGCCCGGCCGGGGAGGACGCGGCAGCTCGCGCGATCGCCGCGGACGTCGTCGAGGGGATGGAGCCGGACCGGGCGTATGTGCTCGGACCCGGAACGACCATCCGCGCCGTCGCCGAGCGCCTCGGCGTCCCGAAGACCCTCGTCGGCGTGGACGTCGTGCGGGACGGACGCCTGCTCGCGGCCGACGTCGGCGAGGACGCGCTGCTCGCGATCGTCGAGGAGGGGCCCGCCGCCCTCGTCGTCACGCCCATCGGCGGACAGGGCTTCGTGTTCGGCCGCGGCAACCAGCAGATCGGGCCGCGCGTCCTCCACGCGGTCGGACGGGAGCACGTCGTCGTCGTCGCGACCCCCTGGAAGCTCGCCTCGCTCGCCGGCATGCCGTTCCGGGTGGACACGGGTGATCCGCGGCTCGACGCCCGGTTGACGGGCCACGTGCTCGTGACCACGGGATACGGCGACCGCGCGGTCTACCGGATCGAGGCCTGAGGGACGTCCGCGAGGCCGCCTTACGGTCCCACCTGCGGTGCGAACATCGGCGGACGCCGGTGGCCGGTCGCGCGCTCGAAGGCGTGGGCCATGCGGATCAGCATCGGATCGCTCCACGCCCTGCCGATGAACGAGACGCCGACCGGGAGGCCGAACGCGAACCCCGCCGGCACGCAGACGCTCGGGTACCCCGCGACGGCGGCCGGCGTCGTGTTCCCGCCGACGTAGTGGTCGCCGTTCACGGGGTCGGTGACCCAGGCCGGCCCGCCGCTCGGCGCGACGAGCGCGTCCAGACGATGTTCGTCCATCACGGCGTCGATCCCCTCGGCGCGCGAGAGGCGGCGGCACGTCTCGAGCGCCTCCACGTAGGTCGGGTCCGTGAGGGGCCCCTTGTCGTTCGCCCGGAGGAACAGCTCCTGCCCGAACAGCGGCATCTCCTCGTCGCGGTGGTCCTCGTTGAACGCGATGAGCTCGGCGAGTTTCCGTGGGGCCTCCCCGCCGAGCGAGGCCAGGTACGTCTCGAGATCGGTCTTGAACTCGAAGAGCAGGACCTCGAGCTCCGGGTCCTCGAGCTCGGTCGCGTGCGGCACGTCGGCGGGGTCCACCAGCTCGGCCCCGAGGGCCCGGAGGGCGTCGAGCCCGTCCTCGAGCACCGCGTCCACCCGGTCGTGGAAGCCGGCCAGGTTCCGGGCGACCCCGATCCGGACGCCCTCGAGGCGCCCGCCGTCGAGCCCCCCGACCAGGTCGAGCGCGCTCGACGCGCGGGCCGTCGCCGGGTCGATCGGGTCCGTGCCGGCGAGGGCCCCGAGCAACGTGGCGGCGTCGGCCACCGTGCGGGCGAGCGGTCCGGCCGTGTCCTGGCTGTGGGCGATCGGGACGATCCCCGCGCGGCTGACGAGCCCGAGGGTCGGCTTGATCCCCACGACGCCGTTCACGCTCGCCGGGCAGAGGATCGACCCGTCGGTCTCGGTCCCCACCGCGACGGTGCACAGATCGGCCGAGACGGCGACCGCCGAACCGGAGCTCGACCCGCACGGGTTCCGATCGAGCGCGTACGGGTTACGGCATTGACCGCCCCGGGCGCTCCAGCCGCTCGTCGAGCGCGTCGAGCGGAAGTTCGCCCACTCGGACAGGTTCGTCTTGCCGAGGAGCACCGCACCCGCCTCCCGCAGCCGCCGCACGACGAAGGCGTCGCGCGCGGGCCGGGCGTCGAGGAGCGCGAGGGAGCCGGCCGTGGTCCTCATCGCGTCGGCGGTGTCGATGTTGTCCTTCACGAGGATCGGGATGCCGTGTAGCGGTCCGCGGGGGCCGCTCGTGCGCCGCTCCGCGTCGAGGGCGTCGGCCACCTCGACGACGTCGGGGGCGATCTCGATCACGGCGCGGAGCACCGGGCCGGCGCGGTCGATCCCGTCGATGCGCGTGAGGTACGCCTCGGCGAGCGCCCGGGCCGAGAGCTCGCCGGAGGCCATCCGTTCCTGGAGCTCCGCGATCGTCGCCTCGGGGGCCGGCAAGGCATCGTGCCCGCTCACGCACGTAGGGTACGAGCCGGCGGCTCGCGGCGGGCGACGCCGCGATGGATCCGAGGAGGCGTCCATGCGAGGGTTGGAGGGCAGGCGGGTGCTCGTGACCGGCGGAGCCGGCGGCATCGGGTCGGCGACGTGCCGGCGGTTCCTCGAGGAGGGCGCGCGGGTCGTGGCGCTCGACCTGGACGAGGCGGCGCTCGGGCGGCTGGCTCAGGAGCTGCCCGGGTTGGAGGAGCCGCTCGTGACCGACGTGACCGACCGCGAGCAGGTGGGTCTCGCGTTCGCCGAGATCGAGCGGCGGTGGGGCGGGCTGGACGTCGCGATCAACAACGCGGGCATCTCGGTCCGGGGCTCGTTCGTCGACATCACGCCCGAGCGGTGGCACCGCGTCGTCGACGTGAACCTCCACGGCGTCTTCCACGTGGCCCAGGCGGCGGCGCGCGCGATGCTCGCGGGGGACGGGGGCGTGATCCTCAACACGGGCTCGACGAACGGCCTCATGGGCTACCACCACTACGCCGACTACAACGCGACGAAGGCCGGCGTGATCGAGCTCTCGCGGTCGATGGCGCTCGAGCTCGCGCCGACGATCCGGGTGAACGCCGTGTGCCCCGGCTTCATCATGACGCCGATGCAGGAGGCCGAGTACACGGGCGAGATGAAGGCGCGGTACGAGGCGAAGGTGCCGCTCCGGCGGCTCGGTCGGCCCGATGAGGTTGCCGCGCTGTTCGCGTTCCTCGCGTCCGACGACGCGGCCTACATGACGGGTCAGTGGTACATCGTCGACGGTGGCGAGGTGGCGGGCGGGCTCGCCAGTCAGGCGTAGGCTCAGCCGGCGACGCCGCCGCCGTCCACGGCTAGCGTGGCGCCGGTGACGAACGAGGACTCGTCGCTCGCGAGGAACAGGGCCGCGTACGCCACCTCGTCCGGCTGCCCCATCCGGCCGAGCGGCCGGTCGGAGGCGCTCGCGACGTAGTCGTCCCACGTCATGCCCTGGTCCTCCGCGTCGCGGACCTCCATCGGCGTGACCGTGTCGCCGGGACAGATGCAGTTCACGCGGATCCCGTCCCTCCCGTGGTCGAGCGCCATCGCCTTCGTCATCACGACCACGCCGCCCTTCGCGGCGCAGTACGCGACCGCGCGCTGGCCGCCGACCAGCCCCCACCCCGAACTGTTGTTCACGATCGATCCGCCGCCCTGCGCGATCATCACGGGCACGGCGCTCGCGCACATCAGGTAGGTGCCCTTCAGGCTGACGTCGACCTGGAGGTCCCACTCCTCCTCGGTGCACTCGGTGACGTCGCCCGCGATGTAGACGCCGGCGTTGTTGAACAGGACGTCGAGGCGACCGAACGCCTCGGTCGCCGCGGCCACCGAGCGGCGGCAGTCCTCGACGACCGTGACGTCGGCGCGGACGAACAGGGCGCGGCCCCCCAGGTCCTCGATCTCGCGGACGACCTCGGCGCCGCGGGCCTCGTCGCGACCGGTGACCGCGACGTCGGCGCCCTCACGCGCGAACAGCACGGCGGTCGCGCGGCCGATGCCCGAGGTCCCTCCCGTGATCAGCGCCACCTTGCCGGCCAGCCGCATCGTCGTCCCTCCCGGTCATCCACCCGCGCGGAGCTGCTCGAACGTGCACTCGCGCGGCTCCTTGTCGGTCCGCCACCGCACGAACCCCGCCGCGTGCCGGAACCGGTCGCCCTGGAGGTAGTCGTACGTGACCTCGACGACGAGCACCGGCTCGAGCGGCACGAACTCGGCCTCGCGACCCCGCGACCACCGGCTCGGCCCGCCGGCCATCCGGGCGGGATCCACGCCGTCCAGTCCGCCGAGCGCGGCCTCGAGCGCCGCCTCCATCGTGCTCTCGAGCGGCCGCACGAGCTCGAGGATCTCGCGGCGCTCGGCCGCCTTGAACGCGGACGTGTGCCCGATGAAGTGCATCCGGCCCGCATCGTCGTAAACGCCGAGCAGGAGCGACCCGATCCCGTCGCCCGTCTTCGAGAGCCGGTAGCCGACGACGACGCAGTCGGCCGTCCGGCGGTGCTTCACCTTGACCATCTCGCGCTTGCCCGGCGCGTACCGCTGGTCCGCCCGCTTCGCGACCACGCCGTCCAGCCCCACGCGCTCGAACCGGTCGAACCAGTCCTCGGCCACGGCGGGGTCGTCGGTTCGCGGCGTGAGGAGCACGACGGTCCCTCCGACCGGGAGGTGCTCGGATGCCTCGGTGCGGACCAGCGACTCCAGGCGCGCGCGCCGCTCGTCGAACGGCGCCGAGCGCAGGTCGGCATCGTCGTGCGCGAGCAGATCGAAGGCGACGAACGACGCCGGGATCTCGGCCGAGAGCTTGCGGATCCGCGACTCGGCCGGGTGCAGGCGGAGCTGCAGCCCCTCGAACTCCAGGCCCTCGGGGCCCGCCAGGATGATCTCGCCGTCCACGACGCAGCCCGGCGGGAAGGCCTCGGCGAGCGCCGGCACGAGCTCGGGGAAGAATCGCTCGAGACCACGGCCGTCGCGGCTCTGGATGTGCACGCCGTCGCCCTCGCGGAAGACGAGCGCTCGGAACCCGTCCCACTTCGGCTCGTAGCGCCAGCCCTCGCCGCGCGGGATCTCGTGCTGGAGCTTCGCGAGCATCGGCGCGACGGGCGGCTGGAACGGGAGCGTCATCTCAGGGACTCCAGGCACGCGCGGCACAGGCAGCCGTCGAGCCGGAGCGCGCGGAGCTCCGCCCGCGCCCGGTCGCTCAGCGCCACCTCGTCGCACCAACACGAGTCGGACCGCGCACCGCAATGGAAGGTCTCGCCACAGCGAGGGCATCGGCGCGTGTCGCGATCGGTCGCACCGAGGATGGCCTTTGGCCCGGTCTCGAGGGGCATCGCCCGAAGCGTAGCGACGCGTCGGATCGGGCGCGACGCGCGTTCCGGCTCGCCCGTCAGACCTCGAACGGCAGTCCTGCCGCCTCCCACTCGATGAAGCCGCCCTCGAGCTCGGAGAAGCCGCTCGCGCCGGCGTCCAGCATCTCCTGCGCGGCCTGCGTCGACATGTTGCCGCTGCGGCAGTAGATCACGACCGTCTGGTCGGTGGGCAGCTCGTCCAGGCGCGAGGCGATCTCCGTGTACGAGATGTGGGCGTCGGTCCCGACGATCTCTCCCTCGTACGGCACGTGCACGTTCACGAGGTACACGTCCTCGGCCGCCATCATGTCCGAGAGCTCCTGGCTGGACAGCCGGGTCCACCCAGGGCCGTCAGCGGCGCCGCCCTGGGTCTCGTCGCCGCTCGAGCACGAGGCGAGGAGGAGGACGCCGAGGAGCGACAGCGCCAGCTTCGTCACGTTCCGCATGATCCCTCCACGGTGCGGGCACCCCATCCTGTCACAACGGACGGACGGGGGACCGGTCCTCTACCCTCGGGCCGTGATCCGGCGCGACGTTGGATTCCGGGGCGGCTGGCTCCGACGGCCCTGGGGGCGGATGCGGGTGTGGCGGGGCGGCGAGGGCCCGCTGCTGCTCGCGGTGCACGGTCTCGGCGGCTCGGGCCGGTACTGGGAGGGGCTCGCGCGCCGGGTCGGACACCGGTTCCGGGTCGTCGCGCCCGACCTGGCCGGTTTCGGACGCTCCGACAAGCCCGCCCTCGCGTACGACCGCCCGTTCCACGTTGGGAACCTCGAGGCCGTCGTCGAACGCGAGGACGGTTCCGGTCCCGTCGTCGTGGTGGCGCATTCGCTCGGCGCCGTGTTCGCCGCGCTGTGGGCGTCGGACCGGCCCGGGAGCCTGACCGCGCTCGCCCTGGCGGCAGCGGCGTTCCCGAGCGGGCACGGTCCGCCCGACTGGGCCCTCAGTCCGCCGAGGGGGATGCGGGTCGCGGCCAGGGTCGCGCGGGCGGCGTGGCCCGTCGTCGGCGTCCCGGTCGGCGTCGCCCGCGGGTACCCGGCGGGCGTGGTGGCCGACTTCGGGCGCCAGCGACTCCACAGCCGGATCCGGACGATGGATTCGGCTCTCTGGGATCCGGCGGCGCCGGTCGCGCTCCAGGCGGTGCGCGCGATCCCATCGACCACGCCGGTCCTCCTGGTGAACGCGAGCGACGACCGGACCGTGCCGATCGGCGACCAGTCGCGATGGGGGGCGCTCGTCCCGCACGCCGAACGGCGGACGCTCGACGAGGGGGGTCACCAGTTCCTCCTGCGGACGGACTTCGCGCCGCTCGCCGACTGGCTCCTCGCGCTCCCGGAGCGCTGACGGCTACCCTTGGCGGCCATGGACCCCGACACGCCGGCGATCCGCGCGCTCGCGGACGGCGGCCTCGCGTTCGACGTCGTGCGCACCGAGCGTCCGAGCAGCGCCGAGGAGAGCGCTCGGCTGCAGGGGATCGCGCTCGAGCAGCTCCTGCGCACGATCGTGGTCCGCCGCGGCGCCGACGACTACGTGTTCGTCCTGGTGCCCGGCGGCCGGCAGATCGACTGGCCGAGGCTGCGGGCCCACCTGGGCGTCAAGCGCCTCTCGCTCCCCGACGCCGAGGGGGCCAGGTCGGTGACCGGGTACGAGCGCGGGGCGATCACCCCGTTCGGGTCCTCGACGCCGTGGCCGGTGATCGCCGATCGGGCCGTCCTGGCGGTCGAGCGGATCGCGATCGGTGGCGGCGCGCGCGGCGTGAACGTGCACATGGCGAGCGCCGATCTGGTCCGAGCGACGGGGGCGACGGTCGCGGACGTGACGAAGCCGGGCTAGGAGAGTTTCAGCCGCCGCGCTCGTCGAGGAGCGCCGACGCCTCGGCGAGCAGCGGCCTCGCCCCGAGCCCCTCCGCCACCTCGGCGGCGGCGCGCGCCGCGGCGATCGCCTCGTCTCGACGACCGATCCTCCGCTCGCACCGGGCGAGCCCGAGCAGCAACTGGCCGAGCTCGATCGGCATCCCGTAGCGCCGCCAGTCGCGCGCCGCGTCCCGGTAGATCTCGGCTGCGGCGTCCACGTCGCCCTCGGCCTCGGCCAGCACGGCTCGGGCCGACTCCAACGACAGGCGTTCGCGCTCGCTCACGAAGGGGGGTGGGTCCGAGAGGTGCCGGCGGACCGTCTCCAGATCGCCCATCCGCACGAGCAGACGAGCGACGACCGGCATCAGGGACGTGCGGTACAGGCGGTCGGGCTCCGAGGTCCGCGTGAACCCCTCCAGCATCGCCGCCGCCTCCGCCCGCTTCCCGCGCTCGAGGGCGAGCTCCGCGAGCATCGCATACGCGGGAGCCTCGTACTCCGCGTACCCGAGTCGTTCGACGCGCGCGACCAGGTCGTGCGTGCGAGCCGCGGCGCCGTCCAGGTCGCCCCGCCGGATCGCGATCCAGCTGCTCAGGAGGCGGACCGTGGTCCCGAACTGCGTGACGCCGTGGCTTCGATCCCATGCCTCCGCGTCTGGCTCGATCTCGAGGACCTCGTCCCAGCGGCCCAGGTCGAACAGCGCGCCGGCCCGTCCCGCCTGCGCCCACGACATCGAGGTCGAGAGCCCGCGCTCGCGCGCGAACCCGTTCATCTCCTCCCACGCCTCGAGCGATGCGGCCGGCCCGGCCGTGTACCGGAGGTTCTCGGCGAGGTTGTTCATCGCGATGGCGGTCTCCGGGCCGAGGCCCAGCTCGCGGCCACGGCGGACCGCCTGCCGCAGCACGTCCAGACCCTCCCGGTCGCCGAGGAGGCTCTGCGCCGCGCCGACGTAGTTCAGCGAGAGCACCTCCTCCCGTCCCATCTTCAGTTGCCGCGCGAGCGCAAGGCCCTGCCGGGCCCTCCGCAGGCATCCCTCCTGGTCACCGGTGAGGAGGAGGTAGCCCGCGTGTCGCGCGTACGCGCGCGCGAGCGGCGGCCCGGGCTCGCGCTCTTCGAGCAGGCCGAGCGCGACGTCGAGGAGCGGTCCGACCGACTCCATGTCGCCCCGCTCGAGCGACAGACGCGAGAACGCCACCATCACGTCCGCGCGCCCCACCTGGTCGTCGCGTTCCTGGTACTCGGAGAGCGCGTCCCGGAAGAAGCCCTCCGCCTCGTCGAACCGCCCGAGCGCGGCGGCGGTCGCGCCCGCGTCGCGCAGCGTCCGGGCGCGGTCCTCGTGTCCCTCGGGCAGGAACGACAACGCCTTCGTGTAGAGGCGGTGGCCGCGCGCGGCGTCGAAGCCCATCGCGCGCTCGGCGGCGAGGCGGACGTACCGGACGGTGGGCTCGAGCAGCTCCTCGGCGGTGCGTCCGTCACCGGTCGCGTGTGCGAGCGCGAGCGCCTCGCCGAAATGCTGCGCGAGCGCCTCGGCGCGGTCGGACACGCGGTCTCCGGCCAGGCGCTCGATCCACTCCCCGACGGCCCGGTGCCGCGCGATGCGGACGTTTCGCGGAAGCTGCGCGTAGGCGACGTCGCGCACGAGCGCGTGCGAGAACGCGAACTCGTCCTCGCCGTGCACGGTGGACGGGCGGACGCGCTGCACGAGCTCGCGATCGCTCAGATCCTCGAGCAGTGGGTCCAGACGGCCCGGCTCCACGTCCTGGATCGCGGCTACCGCGCCGGTCCAGAAGGTCCGGCCGACGACCGCCGCGTCCTGCAGCAGGGAGCGGGCCTCCGGAGGGAGGCCGTCGAGACGTGCCGCGATCAGCGTGCGGAGGGTCGGTGGCACGACCGTCTCCGCCAGCTCGACGCCGGGCGTCTCGGCCCGCTCACGGACCAGACGCGCGAACTCCTCCGCGTAGAGCGGGATCCCCTCGGCGCGCTCCACGACCCGGTCGACGGTGCCCGCGGGCAGGTCGGTGGTCTCGAGCAGGAGCGCGACGAGCTGGCGGCTCTGTCGCCGGGGCAGCGGGGAGACCTCGACGTGGGTGGCGGCGGTCCATCGGACCCACTCGGGGCGCAGGTCGAGGAGCTCGGGCCGCCCGGCCACGATCACGAGCATCGGGAGCCCGGAGCTCCAATCCAACAGGTGGTCGACGAACGCGAGGAACGGACCGGATGCCTGGTGCAGGTCCTCGAACACCAGCACGAGCGGCCGATCCGACGCCAGGAGCTCGAGGTAGCGGTTCCAGCGGAAGAACGTCTCGACGCGGTCGCCGTCGGGCGGACCCCACCCGCCCCAGCGCTCGTCCGGGGGATCGACCGGCTCCTCGTGGGGCAGGCCGAGCAGCGGCTCGAGCGACGCCTCGATCGTGGCGCACTCGGCGGGGTCCGCGCCGGTGCGTTCGAGCGAGGCGGCGAGCTTCGCCCGTGCCGCGTCGGCCGTGTCGGACTCGAGGATCCCGGCCTCGGACTTCACGATCTCGGCGAGGGCCGAGAACGCGACCCCTTCGCCGTAGGGGAGCGGTCGGCCCTGGCGCCAACGCAGGAGCTCGGGCAGTCCGTCGGCGAGCATCGCCAGCTCGTTCAGCAGCCGCGTCTTGCCGACGCCGGCCTCGCCGGTGACGACGGCGAAGCCGGGCGTGTGGTCCCGCACCGTCCGCAGCAGTAGACCCTCGAGCGCCGAGAGCTCCTCGCGCCGCCCGACGAGCGGCGTCGCGAACCGCCGGCGTGCGTCCTCGGGCAGGCGGCTGGCCGGCGCGAGCGGCTCCCACACGCGGAGCGCCTCGCCCTTGCCCTTCACGCTGACCGGATCGAGCTGTCGGAACCGGAACAGCGAGGCGGTCGCGCCGTAGGTGGCCTCGCCCACGACGATCCCGCCCGGCGGCGCGATGCTCTGGAGCCGGGATGCCGTGTTCGTGACGTCGCCGGTCACGTTGCCACCGATCTGCGGCCCCTGGCCGAACGAGACGACGGCCTCGCCGGTCTCGATCCCGATCCGCGCGGTGAGCGCGAGCTGGGGGTGCTCGTGGTTCAGCGCGTCGATCGCCTCCTGGATCCGGAGCGCCGCGCGGATCGCGCGCTCGGGATCGTCCTCGTGCGCCACCGGCGCGCCGAAGATCGCGAGCACGCCGTCGCCGAGGAACTCGGCCACCCAGCCGCCGTGGCGCTCGATCTCGCGCTGGACCCGAGCGTGGAACGGCCGGAGCGTGCCCTTCACCTCCTCGGGGTCCGCGCGATCGGACCGGGCGGTGAAGCCGACGAGGTCGCAGAACAACACGGTGACCAGGCGGCGTTCCTCGGGACCGCTGGGGGCGACTGCCCCGAGCGGCGACCCGCAGTTCAAGCAGAACCGCGCTCGCGTGGGGTTCGACTCACCGCAGACCGGGCATCGTCGCATCGAGCAGAGCCTAGCGAGAGCGCCCGAGGAGGTACCGCGCCCGCGTCGGGCCCTTGCCCTTGACCTCCAGGACGCACGGCTCGGACAGGTCGTACGCGTAGGCGAGGAGGTCGGCCGTCGACTCGGCGACCAGGACGCCCCCGGGCTCGCCGCCCGCCTCCAGGCGGCTCGCCAGGTTCACCGTGTCCCCCCACAGGTCGTACGCGAACTTGCGGCGCCCGATCACCCCCGCCACGACCGCGCCGGACGCCACGCCCACGCGGACCTGCATCGGCTCTCCGGTCGGCCAGCGCAGCCCGTCCATGTGCCGGACGATCCCGAGCGCCATCTCGGCCGCCGCCTCCGCGTGATCCAGCCGGGGCGCGGGCGCGCCGGCGACCGCCATGTACGCGTCGCCGACGGTCTTGATCTTCTCCAGGCCCAGGCGATCGGCCATGCCGTCGAACGCCGTGAACACGTCGTCGAGCACGACGACGAGCTCGTTCGGCGGGATCCGACCGGCGCGCTCGGTGAAGCCGACCAGGTCGGCGAACAGGACCGTGACGTCGGGGAGCGCGTCGGCGATCGATCCGGCCTTCGGGGAGCCGTCGCGCGCCTTCAGCCGTTCGACGATCGCCCGCGGCATCGTGTTGCGCAGCAAAGCGTCCGAGCGCCGACGCTCCGTGTCCAGCTGGCGTTCGCGCAGGAACAGGAGGCGGCTGTAGCGCTCCAGCCCGTACGCGGCCGACATCCCGACCACCGCGAAACCAGGAAGAAGAACTGCGCGTACCACACGTCCTGCGGCCGGTCGTCCGCGAGGAACACCATCACGGCCGTGTGCGTGGCGATCGTCGCGGCCCCGACGACGGTCGCGTAGACGAAGGGCTCGCGGCTCAGCATGTACGTGAACGCGAGCACCACCAGGATCCCGGCCCAGCTCCAGAACGCGGGCGCCGACGGGACGAGGATGTGGTGGAGCGACCACGCCGCGCCGCTCGCGAAGAGCAGGACGGCCATCGCCATCTGCCAGTGGTACGGGTACCAGCGCGTGTACGTGAGCGCGAGTCCGACCGCGATCACGGGGATCCCGATGCCGTACCGGAGCACGGCGTCCATGACCGCGTCCTCACCCTCGAGCACGCGCTGGGCGAGCGGTCTGAACAGCGCCCACGCGATCATCCCGAGCACGTGCGCGAACCGGATGTACGGCAGGACGTCGCGGACGTGCGCCTCCTGGTAGCGCCGCTCCATCCGGTCGTCCACGAAGCGCAGGGAGAGCGGGCGCATCTCGGGCGCCTGCTCCAGGAAGTTGCGGAGCACGGGCAGGCTGCGCAGGCCGCGCGCGCGGGCGGGTCGCTCCATGGCGCCGGACATGGTCCCACAGGGAGATCAGTGCATGCCGGTGGCTCAGCCGGCGGGCTGCACGACGACGGTCAGGTCGAACGGCTCGCCGGCCGTCTCGCCCGAGAAGCTCCGCATGTAGGTCAGCGCGAGGCTCGTGATGCCCTCGGCGAGGGCGCGGAAGCGCCAGACCTCCTCGCCGCCGGCGCCGACCAGATCGGTCTCCGGCTCGGTGTACTCGGAGCCGACGAGCTCGAGGACCTCGCCCGCTGGCTCGCCGGTGAGCTCCCACGCGAACCCGGTCGTCGGGTTCGACTCCAGGGTGATGACGATCTCGTCGCCCGGCCGGACCGAGACCGTCCCACCGGCGTCGTCCGCGGTGAGCTCGAACGTGCGGGGGTCGCTGCCGGACTCGGCGTCGGAGCCGCATGCGGGGAGGGCGAGCGTCGCGAGCACGAGGAGCGGGCCGGCGACGCGCCGGACGGTGAGGGGTGACATGCGGGCCTCCTTCCCTCGGCCGGTTCGACGCTCGGGCCGGTCGGCGTGTTCCAGGCTACGCCGTCGGCGACGCCGTGCCGCCCACCGAGGTCAGCCGCTCGACCCCGTCACCGCGGAACGCTCGGGACGCGAGACGACGTGCGAGACGGGCATCCCGAAGGCGGCCTCGACCCTGCTCGGGAGATCCATCCTCAGCCAGCGTGAGGCCCCCGCGGGAAGTGTCGAGAGGATGATCTCGTCGAACGGCTCCTCGCGGAGCGCGTCCCCGATCGCGAGCAACGGGCGCGCGTCCCCCACCGTTCCGTCGACCTCGGCCCCGAGTGCTCGGAACCACGCGAGGGCTCGGTCGAGCCGTTCACGTGCGATCGCGCGCGCGTCGCCCTCGACCCAGGTCAGGTGCTCCCTCGGCGGGGTCGCCGGCACGACGATGTGGAAGGCGCACGGCCCCGCGGCCAGGCACTCCCGCACCTTGCGCTCGAGCTGACCCGCGGCGAGGGTCTGGTTCGCGACCACCAGGTATCGGCGCATGGTCTTCCCCCG